>NZ_JASLCN010000433.1 GCF_030151805.1 Fluviicola sp. | reverse complement strand
TTATTATTTACAGGTATTTGGTTCTTAGGTAAATACTGTTTTTTCTATTTTCAAGTGCTACAGACGTCGGAGCAATACCCGCTCCAGGTAATGTGGAATATTCTGTGTCTACTGATGGCCATGTCAATCGGAAGTTTAATTGAAAAAAGACGTGAAAAAGTGAGTGAAAGCTCTGCTTTAGGAGATATTAAATCCACCCTGAAAATCGGTATGATCTACACGGTAATTGTTGGCGGATTGATTTACCTCTTTTATGCTAAAATTGATCCCGCATATAACGAAAATCAAATTGCCGTGATTGAACAATCCATGCAGAAAATGGTAGATGATCCGGTTCAATTAAAGAAATTCAGATCGGAAAGACCCGAATTTGAAGCTTCTACGAAAGAAGAGATCATTAAAAAATCGAGTGATAATATCCGCAACTGGTACAATCCGACTTCTGTTATGACGATTTCCCTGCTTGCGATGCTGATGTTGTCAGTAATGAATTCCCTGATCTTAACGATCATTTACCGCAGAATCTTATTCAGACAACCCAAGGCATAGTTCTTCGCCCAGTTCGTCGTAATCTATTCCGTCAAAGTTTCCGGAAGACATCATTAAAAGTACCGAATTGTTCCAGCTCTTCGCACGAATGAACTCCAAAACTTCCTGCGTCTCGTTGACCACTTTAACGCGTCCTCCGAATGCCGTTTGAACTTCTTCAATACTCAACGGAGCAAGCTTTTTGTGCGCCACAACTTCCGGACTGAAATACACCAGGGCTTCGTCTGCTGCGTTCATAGCTCCGTCGTACAAGGGTAAAAACTCTTTTCTCAAAGAAGAAAAAGTATGCAACTCCATACAAGCTACTACATTTCGCGTCGGGTATTGTTCTTTCACTGCAGAAGTCGTTGCTTTCAGTTTGGATGGTGAATGAGCAAAATCCTTGAATAGCGTAAATGATCCTTTTTCAACGACTTTCTGAAGGCGTTTTCCCGCTCCTGTGAATGTTCTGATCGCCTGAAGGAAATCGTGATTAGCAATGTTCATGGATTCCGCCAGGTACATTGCTCCTACCAGGTTTTGCAGATTATGAGCTCCGAAAATTTGTAACTCGTATTCCTTTCCGTCATAGGTCATAACCGTTCCGGAATCAGACACCCGATACTGAGGCGTTTTATAAGCTTTTGTTTCCAATTTCGCTTCAAACTCTTCTCCCAGCTCTTTTAACGTAGGGTCTTCAGAATTGTAAATCAGTTTTCCATCCGGTTCAATCACTTTGCAGAATTTTCTGAATTGGTCCACATAATTTTCCCAGGTCGGAAACACATTGATGTGATCCCAGGCAATTCCGCTGATCAATGCAGTATTTGGTTTATATAAATGAAATTTTGGTCTACGGTCGATTGGAGAGCTCAGATACTCGTCTCCTTCCAAAATCATGTATTGTGCTTCTTCAGACAATTTCACCATGCAATCGTAACCTTCCAGCTGTGCTCCAACCATGTAATCGACATTCAGATTCAAAGCGTTCACCACGTGCAGCAACATCGAAGTAATCGTTGTTTTTCCATGACTTCCGCCAATGACGATGCGGTATTTATTTTTACTCTGTTCGTACAGGTATTCCGGGTAAGAAAAAATCGGAATTTGAAGTTCTTTTGCTTTCAATAGCTCCGGGTTATCTTCCCGTGCATGCATTCCCAGAATAACGGCATCCAAACCGGAAGTAATCTTTTCTGGAAACCAACCAATGGATTCAGGCAGAATTCCCTGTTTCTCCAATCTCGTTCTGGATGGTTCAAATATCTCATCATCGGAACCGGTTACACGCGCTCCTTTTCGGGATAAAGCGATTGCTAAATTGTGCATGGCACTTCCTCCGATTGCGATAAAATGAACATTCATAAAACTGGAATTAAATTTGAGCCGAAATTACTAGAATCACACCAAAAAAAAAGCGTGAGTAAAAATAGTTACTCACACTCTTTCTTTCATTTCTATTTAAAACCGAATCGCTTCTTTCTTCTTCTGAAAATTAACAGCTTCTTTTTTAACATTGCCAAAAAAAAGAAGCAAAAAAGCGTAAGGGCCTTCTTCCTGATCCAGTTTCATTGAAACTTTTTTGACTCCGAAGAGATTATAAAAAGAAATCTCAATAATTCCGTTTCAGCTTGGCATCCTGCGTTTCGCGTTGCCAAACAATCTCCGTACAGCCTTGCCCGTTCTTTGAATAGGTAATTCCGTTCATGGTTTGTGTTCTGATGTACACATCCCCTCTCCCGTTTTTGACAACAACTCTTCGTGTGACAACAGCTGAAACCAAACCATCTGACCCAAGCTGATCAAATTGTTCCTGGCTTACTCCTTCCGGATATTTAGACAAATCAACTTCATAAGATCCTGTAGCAATTTTTTCCGGTTGAGGTTTAGCTGCATCGTCAATGATCTTTTTAGATTCCTGCGTTTTTTCCTCATTTCTGTCTTGCTGAATTTTATCCGTTGTTCCCAGTTCTTTTTTGGAATTCGTAATCAAATTCGCATTATCCATTGCCTGTGTACTTTGTGTGCCTTCCTGAACCTGTTGCTGTGCACTTTTCACTTTTTGCTCGTTATTCACAACTTTTTGATCATTCAAAGCCGCTTTCTCTTTTTCACTCTGGATGGAAATTGCCTGGATCTGATCAAAGTTTTTCTTGTTTTCAGCGCCTGAAATAGATGGAAGATCTTCTTTATCTTCCATTTCTTTTGCTTTTACTGAAAGTACCTGCTTGTTTTCAATGTTTTTGATGTATGCTTTATTATAATCTGCTCTGTCCAGTTCCGTTTTTTGATCTCTGACGTTTTCAATAACAACCGTGTTCTCTCTATTCTCCTCCATTTTGGCCAAAGTAGTTTCCCCTACAATTCGCTCTGTTTCGCGGTTTTTTGAAGTAAATCTTTGAGAATTATCAACCTGATTCTGCGTCTTCTCTGCTCCGCTTTCAAACTCCGTCTTCTTGATTTCTTTTATGATTTCATTGTTATTCTTGGACAATTCTTTTTCTTCAGTCGTTTTAACCGCAATATTTGTTTCAACAGTTTTCAACACCTCTTTTGTTTCAACTGTTTTAGCAGCTGCTTTATTGCTGTTTTCAACTTCCAGATCAATTTGAGTTTGTTGAGCGTCTTTCACTTTTTTCTCTTCTGCCAAACGCTCTTCCATATCATCAATGGTATTTTTCTCCTGTTCGATTCTGATATTCGAATAAGCTACTCCATTTTTAGCTATTTGAGAGTTCTTATCTTCTGTCAGTTTAGTGTTTGTCTCACCCAAATCAGTTTTCGACTTTTTGAGTACCTCATTGTTTTCCACAGCACCACCATCCAGTTTGCTATTTGTCACATTGATTGCTTCATTCGCAGCTTCCAATTGCTGTTTTTGATTAACAATATTCAATTCTTTAATGGTATTGTTCTCCTCATTACTTTTAGTAATCACTGCTTGTTTGTTTCCAAGTTCATTCACATTCGCTTGCACTTTTGCATCTGCAGCTATGTTCCGCTCCTCATTATTGATCCGGATTGCAGCCAATGTACTATCTGAAGAAAGCGTCAGGTTCTTTTGTTTATCGCTTAATTCAGAATTATTTTCTTCCATTCTCTTCGCTTTCCGGGTCAGCTTATCCGTCGTATTTCCCTTTCGTTTTCTGTTTGCTGCTTCCAGTTTTTTTGCCCCTTCCGTTAAAGAATTATCCGTTTCCTCTCCTAAACTTTTCAGCTCCAATGTGTTTGATTCCGGTTCTGCTTTAGTTGTTTTTTGAACCACAGGGGGATTCAGAATGTTATTGATCTCATTCAGCTTTTGTCTTGGATAAATATCTGTTGGTCTTTGAGTAACAGCTCGTTCATATAATTCTTTTGCTTTTTTATAATTCGCAGCATTGAATTTTTCATTTGCACTGTTGATCAAATTTCGATAAACGCGCTCTTTATCCTCATCCGCTTCTTCCTTCAGTTTGATCTCACATTTTTTGGATTGCTCGTATGCGTAATTATTGGAAGGATATTTTGTCAGGATGTTATCATAAGCTGATTTTGCGGAAGACCATTTTCCTGCATTAAATTCCTGGTCAGCTGTCGCTGTCAGCGATGCCAGCTCCTTATTCGCAGCATTTTCTTTTGCAAGATTATCCAAAAGCTGTCGCATTTCCTCAATCTTGTTCAACGCAGCCTGATCTTTCGGCTGATGTCTCAAGGCTTCTTCAAAATTTGAAATAGCTCCGTTGTAATCTTTACCGGCTGCGGCATTTTTACCTTTCAGCATCGCTTCATCATACAGCAATTTAGCTTCTTTAGCCGGATCCACTTTATTTGCCAGCAAGGTTTGAAGTTCTGAAATTTTCTGATCAGGAGTCAAATCATCCGGTTTAATAGTCTTAGCAGCTTTGTATGCACTAATGGCTTCTTCCAGTTTGTTTGCTTTTGCCAGCGCATCGGCTTCAGCCATTTTCTTTGTAAACTGATTTTGCTGATCCAATGCTAATTTTTCCTCTTTTTCAAGCTCTTCAATTTTTGCCAGCTTTTGCTTCGGATATTGGTCTGCCGGTCTGAAATTCACTGCGCGATTAAACATTTCCTTCGCCTTCACATAGTTCTTCTCATCAAAAGCTTTGTTTCCGACATCAATAATTTTCTGGTAAGCCTGGTCTCCATCGCTGGATTCCTGTTCGGATAATTTCTTTGCATTTTCAGCCTTTTCAACCGGAAGTTTTTCGTACGGCTTCAACACCAATGCAGCATTGTATGCCTGAACAGCTTCCGTGTATTTCTTCGCCGCAACCAGGTCGTCTCCTTTTTTAAGAGCGGCCAAATATTCCTGCTCTACTTTCAATTGCTCAGCATCTGCTTCTTTCAACGCTTTAATCGCGCTGATGCGGTTTTTAGGTTCCTGTTCGTTTTTAATCGTTAAAGCTTCGTTGTATTTTGCAATTGCTTCATCGTATTTTTTTGCAGTCTCCAGGTTCTTTGCTTCAGTCAAAACAGCGTTGTATTTCTGGTTCAGTTCTGCATCTTTTTGCTCTTCTTCCAGCTTTTTATCACACCACACAATTGCTTTTTCAACCTCTTCATCTGCTTTGATTGCCTTTGCCTCCAGGTATTTTTGTTTCGCTTCGGCATATTTATTCTGGTTCTGGAAAGCCATTCCTTCTCCCTTCAATTTCTCGAAAGCTGCCAATTTCTGTGCTTCACTTGCCTGATCGTTTTCCAATTTGGAAATCTCCAGGATTTTCTCAGAAGCAGTTGTATTAGCTGGTTCCAAAGCAAGCACCTGCTGATATTTTCCTTTCGCTCCGGACAAATCTTTTCTGGAAAGAGCTGCTGCTCCTTCTGACAAAAGTTGTGTTACCTGTTTTTCCTTATCTGCTTTTGCGATCAATGCTTCGATCTCTTTTACTTTGTCTTTCGGTAGAGCCTGAGCCGGATCTAAAAGAGACGCTTCTTCAAATTTCTTTTTCGCTTCAGCCAGTTTGTTTTGTCCAAGCAAATCGTTACCAGCTTTAATCGCCGCGTCGTACTTTTCTTTCTGAGCTGTTGCCTGCGAATTTTCCGCGATGATCTGATCTACTTCAGCCAGTTTCTCTTTGGCCTCTGTTTTGGTATTGTCGATCGCAAGAGCAGCCGTGAATTTCTCTTTTGCAGTCAGGTAGTCTTTGGACGTCAAAGCACTCAAACCTGCATTAAATGTTTCCTGGTATTTTTGATTTTTATCTTTTTCAGCGTTTGCCTGAGCAATCTTCTTTTCCACTTCAATCAATTTCGTTTTTGGAACGGTTGAAGCTGGATCAAGCACTTGTGCCTCCTCGTACTTTTTCTTAGCCGCTTCAAAGTTAGAAGCAGTCATTGCTGCATCTCCCTCTAGAATTGCCTGATCGAATTTTGCCTTTTGTTCTGCTTTTTTGCCATCAGCTAAAATTTTCGCATCAATGGCATCCATTTTTGCCTGAACAGCTGCATCCGGAATTAACGCAATGGATTCCTGGTATTTCGCTTTTGCATCAGCATATTTTGCGGCCTTATCCAAAGCATCACCTTCAGTAATAAGTTGTTTCGCTTTGGCGATCTTATCTGCGCTCGCTTTCTCATCGTCGAGGAATTTATTAATCTCCTGGATCTTGGTTTTTGCTTCTGCGTTTTCAGCTTCCAATGTCAACACTTGCTCGAACTTCGCTTTTGCCCCCGGGTATTGTTTGGCGCCGAAAGCCGTATTTCCTTCTGCCAGCAATTTGGTGATTTGCTCCTTCAAGGCATTTGCTTTTGCATTTTCGGCAATGATTTTATCTACTTCAGCCAATTTCTCTTTGGCCTCCGTCTTCGTATTGTCAATGGCAAGAGCTGCCGTGAACTTCTCTTTT
>NZ_JASLCN010000432.1 GCF_030151805.1 Fluviicola sp. | reverse complement strand
TCCACGGTTTCAGGCTTTAGTACCGCGGAAGGATAAAACACAAAATCTTCCGTGTGATCGGAAGCATAATGTGCATCAATCGCTGCTCCAACCTGGATGCGGTCGTTCAGTAACTGCTTGAAAAAATGAATATGCTTCTCTTCAATAATGGCTGTCATTGTGCGGATTTTCGGTAAAAATAGCGAATTTGAATTGAGTGGAAGCGAATGCCAATCTTTTGTAGGCGGATTTGTAAATTAATTTAATTGACCCGTTAATTTGTCTATTTTTGAAATAAAAACGAGCTATGCTGGTAAAAGATAAAGATTATGTGTTTTATGAGGATTCAGGAGTAATGAATTCAAAACAACCGATGAAAATAGTAAACGCAACTGTCGTTGGAACGAAGAACTACGTGTTTTTGATTCCGACCAAAACAATCGGGTTGTTTGTTATTTTGGATACCATCAAAAACCACTCGTATTTTCAGGGAATCAGTATCCCGGAAGGGGTAAAGAAATTGATAGATAACTCCAATTCTGTAGAAGATTTGGAAGAATCATTGAAAGCATTGCTACAGGAAGATGAGAAATACGTTCATTTTATTCCGGAATGGCCTTCGTTTAAGTTTAAAGGATTCTTAGGGAAACATTCGCTTCGTCTTGGAAAAGGCGGAACAGGGGCATGGAGCTCGGTAACGGTAAATGGAAAAGGAAACAGCAAGCAGTTCAGAACGTATTACGGACAATAATGTGGTCCGTTAAGTACAAAACCGCTTCAGTGATCACCGAATCTTCGAAGACGAAATGCAGGGTTTGTAAAGCTGAAAATCAAAAAGATATTGCAACTGAAAAGAAGCGTTTAATCCTTTTGTATGTGATTCCGATTCCACTTGCGACTGAACGTGTGGAAATTTGTCCGGCGTGTAATGCCCGCATGAAAGTGAAGGAATCCAGCGAACTGATTGATTCGAAAATCTAGAATAATGACATGTGGCTGAGACGGGACTTTGACTCCGCTCAGTCACCTTAACAGCCACATTTTTGTTTTATTCAAGAAGAATGGATTCCATCATTTTCGGAATGAAGACTTCCAGTTTCAATTCATGTTCTATTTTGGCGCGAAAAGCATCCGTTTGATGGGCTTCGCCGTGATTTAGAATCACCTTTTTGGGTTTGTTCCGGAATCCTTTCAGCCATTCGATCATTTCCGAATAATCTGCATGAGCTGAAAGTGAATCAATGTGCTGAACCTCGCAATTTACTTTGCGGTATTCCCCGAAAAACTTGATTTCCGGCGAGCCGTTCAAAATCGCCCTTCCCCGGGTTCCTTCTCCCTGGTAGCCAACCATCAATAGCGTATCATTCGGATTGTCGATGTGTGAATTCAGGTAATGTAAAATGCGCCCGCCCTCAATCATTCCGCTTCCCGCAAGTACAATTTTCGGTTGTTTGTCTGCAACCAATAATTTGGATTGTTCTATGTCGTTGATAAAATAAACCTCGTTAAACATCTGATCCAACTCGTAATTGGAAATTTGTTGCCAATCCGGGTAGCGTTTGTAGGTGTTTGTTGCATTGATTCCCATCGGAGAATCCAGGAAAACCTTGCATTTGGGCAATTGTTCTTCTTCCCGGAGCTGATAAATCAGGTATAAAATCTCCTGGGTTCGTTCTACTGCAAAACTTGGAATCATCAGAATTCCGCCACGTTTGATCGTCCGGTGAATAATCTCTTTCAATTCTTTTTTGACATTTTCGGATTGATGTAAACGATCTCCGTAAGTCGATTCCAGAACCAGGTAATCCGCTTCCTTGATGTGTTTGGGAGGATAAAGCAGCATCGGGTTTGAGCGTCCGATATCTCCTGAAAAGACGATTGTTTTTCCGGCTGCTTTGGCGTTGACAAAAGCTCCGCCCAAAATGTGTCCGCTGTTCAGAAATTCGAACTTAAAATATTCATTGATGATTATCCATTCATTGAGATTATGCCCGACAAAGTGCGGCAGGCAATTCAACACATCTTTAACCGTATACAAAGGTTCTGCATGTTCATGCCTGGAATAGTTGTTTTTATTGGCGCGCTCCGCATCTTCTTCCTGAATTTTAGCACTGTCTTTCAAAATGATTTCTGTCAAATCCAACGTCGGGTGTGTGCAATGAATCGGGCCTTTGAATCCTTTTTTGACCAGTAAAGGAATGTATCCGCAATGATCCAAATGCGCATGTGTCAGTACTATAGCATCAATACTTGCTGGATTGACCGGAAAATCATTCCAGTTTAAAAGCCGCAGTTCTTTGATTCCCTGAAACAAACCGCAATCAATTAATAGTCGTTTTCCATTGATTTCAACCAATGTTTTAGAACCGGTTACGGTTCCGGCGCCTCCCAGGAAAGTGAGTTTTACCGATGTGCCAGAAACAGTCATGTGTGAAGAATTGTGGATTATATCTTAAAGTTAACCGAAACAAGGTGTAAAAAAAATGATTTGGACGGGTGAAAGGGAAGTTTTAAGCTTATTTTGTATTTTCGGGTTAAATAAAATTCCCATGAATCAAATTCATTGCCCGAATTGCGGCACTCCAATTGATGTTAACGACATTTTGGCACATCAACTGGAAGAACAAATCAAGCTTCAATATCAAGGTCAATTGAATGAAGCCCGCGATGAATTTGCAAAAAAACAAGAAGTTTTACTGCGCGAAAAAGAAGAATTCGAAGAGAAAAAACGACGGGAAAACGAGCTTTTCCAGGAACGTTTCGAACAGAAACTCAAAGAAGAACGCCGGTCTTTGGAAGAAAAACTGAAAACGAAACTCCTGCAGGAACAAGACGAACAATTTGCTTTGCTTCAGAAGGAATTGAACGAAAAATCCGAGCAAATCAAAGAGTTGAACAGGAGTAAGGCCGAAATTGAGAAACTGAAGCGCGAAAAGGAAGAGTTGAAAGAAGCAGTTGAAGCAGAATCCCAAAAGAAACTGAGTCTTCAGCTGGAAGAAGAGAAAGCGAAAATCCGGAAAACAGAGGAGGAGCGGAATGAACTCCGCATGAAGGAATTGCTCAAACAGCTGGAAGATCAGAAACGACTCACCGAAGAAATGAAACGCAAGCAAGAGCAGGGTTCCATGCAATTGCAGGGCGAAGTGCAGGAACTGGCAATCGAAGAATGGCTGGCATCGCATTTTCCGTTAGATACGATTGAAGAAATCAAAAAAGGTGCCCGCGGCGGAGATTGTATTCAAACGGTTCATACCCGTTCACAGCAAAATTGCGGAACGATTTATTA
>NZ_JASLCN010000424.1 GCF_030151805.1 Fluviicola sp. | reverse complement strand
TTATTATTTTGGTGAGTATAATACATCAAGTCCGATGTATCATGCCTCTACTGGGGTAAATTTTTATTGAAATTTCTTGAAAATCACCGTTGCAATATGTCCTCCAAAACCAAAGGTATTGCTCATGGCGTAAGTAATTTCTTTCTCTTTTCCTTTTTGTAACGGGAAATCAAACAAATTCTTGAAATCCGGTTCGATCTCTGTTGTATTGATCGTTGGAGGAACAATTGAATCCTGAATTGCCAGGATGCAGGAAATCGCTTCAACAGCTCCTGCAGCTCCCAATAAATGTCCGGTCATGGATTTCGTTCCCGAAACGCTCAACGATTGTCTTTCACCGAATACACGTTTCAAAGCGATCAACTCGCTGTTGTCTCCTTGTGGAGTAGAAGTGGCGTGCATATTGACATAATCAATCTGGTCTGCGGAGATTTCAGCATCGCGTAGCGCTTCTTCCATTCCCAAAACAGCTCCGTCTCCTTCCGGATGCGTTCCCGTTAAGTGATAAGCATCTGCGGCCATTCCGCCGCCAACTACTTCTGCATAAATCTTCGCACCACGAGCTACCGCGTGTTCGTATTCTTCCAAAATCACGGCTGCAGCTCCTTCACCCATGACAAAACCATCACGTGTTACATCGAACGGACGAGAAGCTGTTTCAGGGGAATCATTGCGTTTGGATAATGCCTGTGCAGAAGAGAATCCGCCCATTGCTGCTTCATTAATTGCTGCTTCAGATCCTCCGGAGATAATCATGTTTGCTTTTCCCCATTTGATGTAATTGAATGCATCAATCATTGCGGTATTGGAAGTTGCACAAGCCGAAACCGCACAATAATTGATTCCGCGAAGACCATATTCCATGGAAATAATTCCGGATGCAATATCCACCAAAATACGCGGAATGAAGAAAGGTGTGAAACGCGGAGTACCATCTCCGGCACAATATTCCTTCATTTGATCCTGGAACGTCTGGATTCCTCCGTTTCCGGATCCCCAAATCACTCCGATACGATCTCTGTTCAGATTTTCGAAATTAATTCCGGCATCTGCAACCGCTTCTCTTACTGCAACCAGGGCGTATTGGGAGAAAGGATCGTACTTTCTGATTTCCTTTACATCAAAATGATCAGCAGGATTATAGCCTTTTATTTCGCAGGCAAAAGAAGTTTTAAATTTTGTAGTGTCAAACTTGGTAATGGGTGCTGCACCGCTTTTACCGGCTTTCATGTTGTTCCAAAAATCGGGAACGTTATTTCCGATTGGCGTAAGGGCTCCCAATCCGGTAATTACAACTCTTTTTGTCATAACAATTTGTTTCGATTAATTAAATGAATCCGATCAGTTGTTCAGATTCGCGCAATAAATTTAGCTGTCTTGTTTTAAAGAAAGTTCAAAGGGGTTTAAGAGTTCAAAAGGTTAAAAGAAATTTTAATTTGAACATTTCTCTTTATAAAAATCCAAGTTCCAGTTTTGCTTCTTCGCTCATCATGTCTTTGTCCCATGGTGGGTCAAAAACAATGTTTATATGTGCTTCCGAAACTTCCTCGATGCTTTCAACTTTTTCTTTTACGTCTTTTGGCAGGGATTCCGCCACCGGACAATTCGGAGAAGTCAATGTCATATCGATTTCAACAACACCTTCTTTTGAAATACGTACTTCGTAAATTAACCCGAGTTCGTAGATGTCTACGGGAATTTCCGGGTCGAAAATCGTTTTCAAGATTTCGACTATTTTATCTTCCAGATGTTCCATTTTATTTGGGGATTGCGGACAATGCCATTAATTTAATTTTTTTCACCATGCTTGCCAAACCATTTGCCCGCGTTGGTGAAAGATGTTCCTGAAGCCCGATTTCGGAAATGAAATGAAGATTACTTTTGACGATATCTTCCGGACTTTCGTTGTCATAAACCCGAATCAGCAAACCAATAATTCCTTTGGTAATGATTGCATCCGAGTCAGCTGTTAAACGCAACTTATTTTGTTCGATCGCTGCATCGAGCCACACCCTGCTCTGACATCCTTCAATCAGACGATCCTCCGTTTTTTTGGACGGGTCGATCAAAGGAAGGTCTTTTCCAAGTTCAATGATGTATTCGTATTTTTCCATCCAGTCATCATAGATGGCAAAATCGTCAATGATTTCTTGTTGTTTTTCTTCAATATTCATGTTGTTTGTACTCCTATGCCAGCATTGAAATGCTTTTCTCTACTGCTGCTATAAATTGGTCTATTTCTTCTCGTGTATTGTAAAATGCGAAAGATGCTCTCACTGTTCCCGGAATCTGGTAAAAATCCATCAAAGGTTGTGTGCAGTGATGTCCTGTTCGAACCGCAATTCCCTGTTTGTCTAATAATGTTCCGATATCGAACGGATGAATTCCGGGTACGTGGAAAGAAACAACGGAAGTTTTGTTTTTCGCTGTTCCGATCAAGGTAATGTTTTCAAACGTTTCCAGCATTTCCTGTGCGTATTCTGTCAGATCACGTTCGTATTCTTCCAGTTCTTTCGCATCAAACTGATTCAAATAATTCAGAGCCGTTCCCAAACAGATTCCCCCCGCAATATGAGGAGTTCCCGCTTCAAATTTGAACGGCAGTTCGTTGTATGTTGTGCGCTCGAAAGTCACTTTAGAGATCATATCTCCTCCACCCTGGTAAGGAGGCATTTCGTCCAGAAGCGCTTCTTTTCCGTATAAAACTCCGATTCCTGTTGGCCCGAAAACCTTGTGTCCGGAGAAAACAAAGAAATCACAGTTCATTGCCTGAACATCCACTTTGGTATGCTGAATACTTTGTGCTCCGTCTATCAGAACTTTCGCCCCGACAGCATGCGCCGCATCAATAATTTTATCCAGCGGATTGATTGTTCCCAAACTGTTTGAAATATGTGTAATTGCAACCAGTTTTGTTTTGGAAGAAAGCATGTTTTGGTATTCTTCCAGAAGCAATTCACCTCTTTTATTCATAGGAATCACTTTTAGAACCAGTTTTTTACGTTCAGCCAGCATTTGCCACGGAACAATATTGGAATGATGTTCCATTGCCGAAATAATGATTTCATCGCCGGCTTGCAACAATTCCCCGAAAGAAGAGGCAACGAGGTTAATTCCGTCCGTTGTACCTTTTGTGAAGATAATTTCTTCTTTTTTCGGGGCATTGATAAAGCGACGAACCGTTTCACGTGCTTCTTCGTATTCGGAAGTTGCTTTCTGGCTCAGGTGGTGAACACCGCGGTGAATGTTCGCATTGTCCATGCTATAGTATTGGTTAATGGCATCCAAGACCATTTGCGGTTTTTGAGAAGTCGCCCCGTTATCAAAGTAAATGAGATTCTTTCCGTAAACTTGTTGGCGCAAAGCCGGGAAATCCTGTCGAATCTCACGCACGTTGAATTTTCTTGTTGCTGCATTTTCCATAGTACAAAGATAATTAAATGCTATTTGTATTAGTTCTAAATAAGTTTAATTTCCAACCTTTTTATTTTAGTCGTATCTTAGTTTTAAATAAATTGCAAATGAGAGGTTTATACCTACTATTGATAGTGATTCTGATGGGATCCGGCGGCTGTGAAAGGTGGAAACTGAAACAACCCGCTTATTTGAGCCTGAACTGGAAGTTTCATTCAACAACATCCAGCCAGGGAAATGCTGTTATTAATAAAGGATATTTCTATTCCACGCAGTTTACCGTTTCCGGAAAACGAGCAAAAGGTTCCGATGTAAAGATTACACAAAATCTTACAGGAGGGAAAATTCAATTTTCCGATGAGACGGATCTGGGAATTGCTTTGGATATTCCGATGGGAGATTACATTGAATTCGATATTTCGACACTGATTGATAATTCGAATCATCCGTGTATTCGCCTGGAAGGCACTTTTTATAAAGGAACAGAACCGGTTCCGATGATTATTGAGTGGAGCAATTACGAAAACCTGAGTTTTAAGATTCAGAACCCGTTCTCCCTGGAAAGAAAGAAAAACTACAAAGTTTTCATTGGTTTCGACGCTAAGAAATTATTTGAGAATGTTCCAAGTTCTGTGTGGAGTCAACCCAATTTTGTTATGGAAAATGGCGTTCCTACTTATTTAATAAATAAGGATTATAATACATTGTTGTTTAGTAAAATTACAGAGCAATTGCCAAATGCTTTGATCTTAACCGTTGAGTAATGTCTGCCGAGTACAAAGATATCATCGATGGCTGTGCAAATTGGGAACGATCTGCACAGGAAAGATTGTATCGTCTTTTCTCTAAAGATTTGTTCAAAGTGTGCAAATTGTACGGCTCGGATACGCAGGACGCAGAAGACATGTTGCACGATGCATACATGCATATCTATAAAAATATTGGCTCGTATACGTTTACCGGTTCTTTTGAGGGCTGGTTGAGAAGAGTGACGGTGAATTGCTGTCTGCAAACACTTCGAAAAAGAAAGAATTTCACCCAATTGGCGGAAATCCCGGTCATGGATCAGGACGAAGCAGATTTGGAAACGGGAATTCCATTTGCCAAAGTGTTGGAAGAAATCAATCTCTTACCAACGAAAGCCGGATTGGTCTTGAAATTGTATGCTTTGGAAGGCTGGTCGCATTCTGAAATTGCAGAAGAATTGGAAATTTCTGTTGGAACCTCCAAGTCCCAATTGAATTATGCCCGATCGGTATTAAAGCAAAAACTCGTTTCTTAAATGGATCAAACACATTCAAATAAACCAAACAGGGAGTTCAAATCTCTTCATAAATCCTATCAGAATTGGGATGCGGGAACACCGTCTTCTGATTTATGGGATGACCTGGAGGCTGATTTGGCTGTTTCTGCCGTTTGGGATCGTTTGGATGAAACCCTGGAGTTGAACGGAAGTCCTGCTGATAAAACCCTGGTGGAATCCTTTGAAAACTGGGCGCCGAATACTTCCGGTGACGGATGGACGAAACTGGAAGAGCAACTTTCCAGGGAACGTGTTTGGAACCGGTTAAATACGACCTTAAACTACCCGGTTACAACCAGAATTCCGTGGATGAAAATGGCGGCAGCTTCTGTTTTGTTTGTATTCCTTTCATTCTACACGGATTACTATTTTGTAAAACCTGATCGCGAGGAAATTGTACCGATTGCAGGGATAAACGGATCGAAAACCATTTCTGCTTCGGAGAAAGAAACTGAAGCGGTAAATAATGTTGTTGAAACTCCGGGAGTTGAAAGCGAAAAAGCTGTTTTAGCTGAAAATGTGCTTTCGGTTGCCAAAGAGAATCGAATTCAACATCGTCAAAATAATCAGAATAAAGAATTTGCCGGAACTCCGGATGAACAACAGACAGAATTGCGAAAAGACCTGGCACTTAAAAATGACGGCCTTCAGTCAAATCCGAAAAATACCGAAACAAACGGAGCAACTCAAAATAGTACAATTCAAAACAATACGAATAGTGTTAATAATACTGTGTCGACTGAAAAATCGGCTGTTTCTCTAAGTGACCTGGCGCAATTGGATGAATTAGGAACGAAAGAAATTGCTTTTGAAACAAGAGATGTTTCTTCAAAAATTGGTGATTTCACCTTTATTCCATTGAAATCTCCGTTTAAACCGAGATTCAGCCTTCAGGTTGGTGGTCAATTCTCATTTATCAACGAGAAAAACAGGAGTGCCTTCTCCAGTTCGCTTCCGTCTATGGGAATTGCGGCAGATTTCCAATACCATTATTACCTTGGAAATATCCGCCTGACCCAGGATTTGGGGTTCAGTCAATATGCGCAATCAAACGGAACGTATATCAACGGTCGTTATACCAACCTGAATCAGCGCTTGAATACGATCTTCCTGATGTCTTCGGTTGGATATACGTATCGGGGAGCAACGGTTTATGCCGGAGTTTCAGTGAACCGCCTGTTGAGTGGCTATGAAGCGAATCGTTCAACGATCACGAATGTATACAATTCCAACAAGTTCCAAATCGGAGCAACTGCCGGAATTGACTATCATTTAGCACCGTTTAAAAATAAAACGGCTTTAGGGATCGGGATGCAATATCAGTTTGTTTCCAAGCTGAAAAGCGGTAATGCGGACTTTAGTGATATTCAGGGGGTAAAACTTCAAATAAAATATTCATTTTAATTCCAACCTTTGAAAAAATGGTGCATCTAGTTACCATGAAAGATATTTATTTCGTTATCAGCTTCTCCAAAGGAGTTTGAAAAATTACTACAGCTCAAACGGTAACGAAATAGTCGAGGCAAGGTAGAACTGGCTTGATTGAAAGGGCTCGTCATTGACGGGCTCTTTTTTAGTTTATCAATAGTTGAATCAGTAAAAAAAAATATTTGGATTCCGTAAATAGTGTTCTATATTTGTCGTTATTAATCTACAAAACATTATTCTACGAATCACATGAGAAATAGCATCCTTGCCACTCTTTTCCTTCTTTTAGGGGTTTCAACTTCCGGATATTCACAAAATATAGATAGCGTTTTTTATTATAACGCAGACGGTAGTTTGAGTTGGTGGTATGTTCAACCCGACGTATTATTGTTTAAGTGTCAAAATGATAGCATTTATACGGGATACTTAGATACCGTTGCTATTGATGAATTGAATTACGATTTCGATGATTTGGTGAACTTTAATCAGATTTTGTTGAATAGCAATGCAACACTTGAGGATTTTTTTGCGATAAAGGATTCCATTATCAGTTCCGGGCAGTTAAGCATTTTTGCCCCGGTTTTGACACAATATCCATATGATCCGAATGTTCAGCAGCTTTATTATCGAACAGATGATCAAATATTAGTCACGTTTCATGATCCTCATATTGATTCTTTGACGATAGTTGATTTTATGAATGAATACAGTTTGCAATTGGTGCATAAACCCTTTACAAACCTTAATGATAATGTCAGTTGGACATATATTTTCAAAATGGTAGGAAAACCGGATACCCTTATGAATAGTATTTTACTGGCTAATTTGATTTATCAATATGAGTTTGGACTAGTAAAGATTGCACAACCCAATATTATTGGAGGAGATCCGATGGATTGCGAATTAGTGACCGAAACATCACAAAACCCGAATGCGACACATGGAACCTGGCATATTGATAATAACGGGGGTGTAATTTGGAATGGATTAAACGGGACAGCTGATGCCGATGCGGATATTTGTGAATGCTGGGAAGCTGGATTTACAGGAAATGGAATAAAAATCGGAGTTATTGATGTGGGAGGATTTGAATACAATCACCCTGATTTAGAAAATTTGGCACCGGGTTATAATTGTATCATAAATAATGGAAGTCATTTTACAACAAATACGTATTCGGATTATAGTGGGCATGGAATGGCTGTGGCAGGAGTAATTGGGGCAACTCCCAATAATTACGATACGGGAGATAAAATTGCAGTGGGTGTGGCTTATAACTCGGAGATATACCCGTATTTAGTTGGAACAAATATTTCAGCAGCTCAAGTAGTTATTGCCTTACAAAAAGCGATTGAAGATGATGTAGATATCATTAATATGAGTTTTGTAATAGCACATAACTCGAATATTGCAAATGAATTAAACAATGCCCGTTTAATTGGAAGACCGGATGGAAATGGGGGCTATTTAGGAATTGTATTAGTAGCACCTAGTGGAAGTGCTTATGAATCAGTAGATCTTTATGTCAGTAACTTTCCGGCAAATCAACCAGGAGTTATTGGAGTTGGAATGTCTAATCCAGACGATTTTATAGTAGCTACTTATGCTGGAATTAATTCCTGGACAAGTAATTATGAAACTTCAGTTAGTGGTGATCCATCTTTTGGTTATGATGTGGTTGCTCCAGGAGAATTGATTCAGACTGTTGATCTTCAGGGGAGTAATGGTGATAGTTCTGGAGATTATATTGTGAAAATCGGAACTTCTGTATCCACTCCGATCGTTGCTTCTATTGCTGCACTTCTTTTGGAAAAAAATCCCAATTTGACTACAACAGAAATTACACAAAAAATCCGCAATGGGGCAGAAAAAAAGAACGAGTTTCCAATAGGTCCATATAATTACAGTCAATTTCCAAGTACACCAGGATATGATGCTGCTATGTTTTATGGCCGGGTAAGCTGTATCAATTCACTAAATGAAGTTGTTGGATTACCGGAGGTCGAAATAGAAAAACTAACGTTGTTCAGAATCAATGAAACTACTTATGAGTTACATTTGGATAAACTTACAGATGGACAAAGCTTAAAGCTGTTTAATACCTTGGGAGAATTGGTTTGGGAAACAGGTAGTTTAAATTCGACGAGTACAATTATTTCACTTGAGAATTATAGTAACGGGATATACATTTTGAATATGTATGAAAAAGGTAGCTTGAGAGCAAACTCAAAATTGATGAGATAATCAAAAATGAACCGGTTTCGGTGATTTCTTTTTAGAAAACGACAAGAATTTCGGGGCAAAATCAGTTTTGCAAACAGAAATCTACCAGGGTCGAAAAAAAATAAAATCATTAAGCATTTCTTCCTTAGAAACTTAGCGCTTTTCAGTTATAAAAAAATGTTTTTTAACACGGATTCGTTTGTTTTTTAAGGCTTTTGTAGCGTTATTTGCTGCGCACATCAAGACACCATGAAGCTTACTACAAAACTACTATTACTGACAACCTCAGTAATATCTTCTATTTCCTATACTCAGACCTTTTTTTCAAATGGAGCTTCGATTTCATTATCGTCCGGATCGATTGTACATGTCAATGGCGGA
>NZ_JASLCN010000363.1 GCF_030151805.1 Fluviicola sp. | reverse complement strand
TCGTTTTTATGATATTGCAAAATGTCTTCTGATGTAGCATATTGCCCCGTTTTGGTTTTCTTCGCTTTGGAAGAAATTTTCAGATGTTCAAATAACACATCTCCCAATTGTTTCGGGGAATCTACATTGAAATCCATACCTGCCAATTCTTTGATTTTCTTTTCAAGAATCTCTGTTTCTTCCGCCAGTTGTTTGGAATAAGCTTCCAGGTGCGGAGTATCAATGGCAATTCCTTCTTCTTCCATACCGGCAAGTACGGAAACCAAAGGCATTTCCATTTCATAGAACAGTTTCTTCAAATGGTCTTTCTCAATTTGTGGTGCAAAAAGCTGTTTCAACTGGAAGGTAATATCTGCATCTTCGCAAGCGTAATCACTGATTGCTTCCGGTTCCAGATCTCCCATATTTCCCTGGCCTTTTCCTTTTTTACCAATCAATGTTTCGATGCTGATCGGAGTGTAATTCAGGTAGTATTCCGCCAAAAAGTCCATTCCTTGTTTGGCTTCCGGTTGAATCAGGTAATGCGCAATCATCGTATCGAATAGAGGCCCATCGAACTGAACGCCGTAACGATGCAAAACCTGCATATCGTATTTCATATTGTGAGCGATCTTTTCGATGCTTTTGTGTTCGAAGAAAGGTTTGAATTCATCTACGATTGCCTGAGCTGCTTTCTGATCTTTCGGAACGGCAACATAATATGCTTCGCGTTCTTTGAAAGAGAAAGACATTCCGACCAAATCTGCATGCAATGCATTGATGCTCGTTGTTTCCGTATCAAAACAAACCGATTTTTCTTTGAGTAACTTAGTCAGTAAAGCTTTACGTTCTTCCGGTAAAGTCACAAGGTGATAAGAAGCTTTCTCCGTTGCGATCGTCTTCGTTCCACTGGTTGGTTGTGCTTGTTGCACTTCCACCAGGCTTTGTGTTCCGAAAAGATCCAGCTGGCCATTTTCATTAGTGGCTGCCGTAACAACAATTTCTTCACCGGTAACACGTTTTGCCAGGTTTCGGAATTCCAGGTCCGTAAAAATCTCCAGGATTGCATCTTTATCTGCCTGTTCGGCTTTCAGTTCCTCCGGGTTGAATTCTACCGGAGCATCGAGGATAATGGTCGCAAGAATTTTAGAAAGAACTCCCTGATCTTTGAAATTGATCATGTTCTCTTTCATTTTTCCTTTCAGCTGTTCCACATTTTCGAACACACCTTCCATTGAACCGTAATCCGCAATCAGTTTCTTCGCTGTTTTTTCACCAACTCCCGGAATTCCCGGAATATTATCGGCCGCATCACCCCACAATCCCAGAATATCAATGACCTGTAACGGATCGTTTACCTCAAATTTCTCACACACTTCTTTCACACCCATTACGGTAGCAGGATCTCCGCCACGACCGGGTTTGTAGATGAAAATATTGTCGCTCACCAACTGTCCGAAATCTTTATCAGGAGTCATCATGTAGGTTAAAAAGCCTTCTTTTTCGGCCAGTTTTGCCAGCGTTCCGATCAAATCATCCGCTTCGTATCCGTCAGCCATATAAATCGGAATCCGGAATGCCTGGATAATTTGTTTGATCGGCTCGATCATGCTGCGGATATCTTCCGGCATTTCTTCCCGGTGAGCTTTGTAATCTGCGAAATCCACGTTTCTGTTTGTTGCTCCTCCCGGCGGATCAAAAACGACTGCAATGTGCGAAGGTTTTTCCTTGTTCAGAATGTCGATCAAAGCATTGGTGAATCCGAATGCTGCCGAAGTGTTTTGTCCTTTGGAGTTGACACGCGGATTTTTCGCAAAAGCAAAATAAGCCCGATAAATCAATGCGAAAGCATCGAGCAAAAACAATTTTTTATCTGATTCCGGAGTAAGCATATTTTCAAGAATTGTGAAGTACAAGTTTAAGGCAATTTTGCCAATTTTCAAGAATGTTTTGTTAGTTCATAGGAGTGTTTTGATTCAAAAGGGAATTCGTTGATTGAAAATGATCCTCCCCCTTGGTCCCCCTCCAAAGGGGGAAAACCGAGATTTCTCTTTCAAACAATTCAATTTTTTCACCAGAAAATAGTATTCGGGACTAATTATCTCTTTTTAAGAGCAAATTTAATACTTCCCCCTTTGGAGGGGGACTGAGGGGGAGGATATATTTAAACCGCCACCCCTCTTAGTCTCCCCTCAAGGGGAGAAACTGAATTCAATTAACAACCCGGATTGCATAACTATTCCAGGCGGATCAACTTTCGGTTTGGCTTTCTCCGAAATTTGCCGGGTGGTCAAAGGATTTAAACTAACGGTCATTTACGGAATTGTTTTCTTGCTGGGCTACCTGGGAACAGGTATTGCTTTTCATTATCTGAAACCGGGTGTGAAAATGCTGCCGAAGTTCGTAGAGAATATCCTGGATGGCGATGAGGTCTGGAAAGTACAATATCCGGAAGAGAGAGATCTTTCGATGTTTGATCACAAAATCTATTTCCCCGAAGCCCATAATCCGGAAGAAGAGATTCTTTTCACGGATGATTATAACTCCAAAAACGGAATTTTTTGTTTCCGCGGGAATGCGCAACGAAACGCTCCCACAAGAGGTTTGTTGAAAGGAAAACCCACAAAAATCCGTTTGGATTGGGAGTTTACTACCGGTTATGACGGAAGAACAACCGAATATGGTTCGTGGGGCGGCGGTTCCGGTTGGACCGGGCAGCCTTTGGTGGTGAAATGGCCGGAGAAAATGGCGAAACGCCTGCACCAAATGAACCCGGAATATTTGAATCAAGCGAATTTCCGGGAAGTAATTGTGGGAAGTTTGTGTGGCGATATTTATTTCCTTGACTGGCTTACAGGAAAAGCCACAAGGCCACATGTCACCATTGAAAACCCGATTAAAGGAACCGTTTCTGTTGATCCGCGCATGAACGGATTACTTTACGTGGGACAGGGAATTAAGAACGGTGATCGTTTCGGAGCATATGTTTTTAACATGTTTACGGGAAAGGAAATCTTTTTCCGGAATGGTCTCGATCCGAAAGCAGGAAGAAATTGGGGCGCTTTTGACAGCAATTCACTCATTGATCCGAAAACCGGGTACTGGTTTCATCCGGCGGAAAACGGACAGATCTATAAAACGAAAGTTTTGAATAACCGGGAAATACCTACGGGCGCTGTTTTCAATTACCGCATCGGAAAGCATCCGGATCTGGGAATCGAATCGAGTTTCGGAGCGTGGAATAACCTGGGTTGGTTTGGCGATAATGGTGGAAATGTGTTTTGCCTGAACCTGATGACCTTGCAGCCGGTTTGGTATCTCGATAATTATGACGACACAGATGCATCGATGGTGATTGATTTGCAGGAAGACAACCATCCGTTTTTGTATGTTGGAAATGAAGTCGACAAACAAGGTGAAACCGGAACGGCTCATATTCGCAAGGTTGACGGATTGACCGGAAAAGAAGTCTGGAATGTGGAACGGAAATCAACGAATACCAAACTGAACGGGCGGGTGAATTCCGGAGGAGTCTTGGCTTCGGTCTTGCCGGGTAAAAAGAAAGTGAGCGGTTTGGTTTACGGAATATTCTCTCGTGTAAACGGAAGCCTGGCCGGCGAATTTGTAGCCATTGACAAGATTTCCGGAAAGGAAAAATTCTCCATTCCGATGAATTATTACAGCTGGGCTTCTCCGATTGACCTATACGACAAAGAAGGTAATTGCTATGTGTTTTTTACGGATGTTTACGGAACGATTTACCTGGTTGACGGTCTGAGCGGAGAAATCATCGTGAAAGAAAAAACCGACTGTGTTTGGGAATCTTCACCTGTTGCATGGGGAAACAGAATTGTAGTCGGAAGCAGGGGAAGAAAGATTGTGAGTTTCGTGGTAGAATAATTGAAAAGTTTAGAGAGTTCCAATACTTTTCAATTCTACATTCTCAATTTTCAATTCCAATGTTACTTTCTCAAACTTTAGCATTTCCCCTTCAACGAGTGCGAAACTAAAAATGTATCTTTGTTTCCGATGGAAAATACAAAACGCCCACTGATTTTTGTCACCAATGATGATAGTCTTCATGCCAAAGGAATCGCTTCCTTAGTTGCTGTTGCTCAGGAATTTGGTGATGTAGTAGTTATTG
>NZ_JASLCN010000330.1 GCF_030151805.1 Fluviicola sp. | reverse complement strand
GTATTCCGCTGTTTCCAAATGGCGTTTCGCTTCAAAGAGGTTTCTTCCCCAGGCATAAGTTCCGTGTTGACGCATGATAAATGCCGGAACCGTCAAACGGCCTTTTTCCCGGTCCAAAACAGCTGAAAAAGCAGGCATATCCTGTGTATTGTCAAAAACCGGAACCCGAACACTTGTTTCGTGCGTTTTAATTCCTTCAAATCCTTTCAATACTTCGTATCCGCTCAATTCAACTGAAGTTTGATTCTTCATGGATTGCAATACCGAATACACCGAATGACTGTGAACGATGCACATTGTTTCCGGGAATAATTCGTACAATTTGCAATGAATCAGTGTTTCTGCAGAAGGTCGAATTCCTTCAAAAGCCGGCAGAGCTTTTCCCTGCAAATCCACTTCCATGAAATCTTCCGCAGAAAAAAGCGACTTGTCGATCCCCGATTTGGAAACGAAAATGATTTCCGGGTTTTCAGCCAATCTGAATGAATAATTTGTAGACGTAGCCGGTGACCATCCTTTTTGGTGATACCCTCTGATCACTTGTGCCAGTTGCGTTTTCAAATCTTCCATTCTAATCGTTTTTTACTTGTTTGAGATGCTCGCGCAATTCCTTCGAGGTCATTGTACTTCCATCATGGCTCCAGCCCGGTGGTTTGGTGATATACAACCATTTATTCCGGAAGCCTTTTACTTTTCGTACATCTTTGTAAATAGATACCCATTCGTGGAAAATTACATTCGCCGGATTCTGGCTGATTTCTTTCTCATACAAACCATATTCGATCGGAAGATTGTCGATTTCCTTTTGAAATGTCCCGAATAATTTATCCCAAACAATGAGAATCATCCCCATGTTTTTATCCAGGTATTCTACATTGGACGCATGATGAACGCGGTGATGTGACGGTGTAACCAGGAATGTTTCCAAAAATCCCAGTTTCCCGACAGCTTTGGTGTGAACCAAAATTCCGTACGTTTGGGTAATCGAATACATGATAAAAATATCGAACGGTTCAAAACCCAGGAATACCAGGGGAATAAACCAGACAAAGCGGTAAACAGGCTGAAAAACAGAAGATCTGAACCCGGTTGTCAGGTTGTATTTATCCGATGAATGATGTGTTACATGAATCGCCCAGAAAAAGCGCACCACATGATCAATCCGGTGAATCCAGTAAAAAATAAAGTCTTCAGCAAAAAAGAGTAAAGTCCAGTAATACCAGGTTCCCGTATCCCAGTTCACCAAACGATAATCAAAGAAAAGCATCAACACAAACAGAGTAATTCCACGCATCAGGACATCAATCCCCATATTTGCGAGCATGAGATACAAATTCTGAATCGTATCTCCGACGGTATACAATTTTCGGTTGTGCCAATTACTCAGGATAATTTCACCCAAAATCAGCACCACATAAATGGGCGTACTGATAAAAATGATGAGTTTTTCTGCGTAATCAACCATTGGTTTAATCTTTTCCTCTTAAACGAACTGCTTTTCCCGTAAGATGATTTCCATTTGCTTTTGAAGATCCTGCGCTTCTTCTCTTGCTTTGGCAGCAAAATCCAACTCATCCGAAGCATAGATAATCGAGCGGGAAGCATTTACCAGCAAACCACAATCGGCATTCCATCCGTATTTAGCAACATCTTCCAGGCTTCCGCCTTGCGCACCAACTCCCGGAACCAAAAAGAAATGATTCGGAACAATTTTACGCACTTCAGCGATTCCTTCGGCGCGCGTAGCTCCCACTACATACATCAGGTTATTTTCAGAACCCCATTTAGAGCTTTTCTTCAACACTTTCTTGTACAGTTCTTCTCCCGAAGCGTCGGTTGTAAACTGAAAATCCAGCGCTCCTTTATTCGATGTAAGCGCAAGCAAAATCACCCATTTATCCTGAAAAACCTGGAATGGAGTTACCGAATCTTCTCCCATATACGGAGCAACTGTTACAGCATCACAATTCAGGTATTCAAAAAAGGTTTTTGCGTAATAGGTAGATGTATTTCCGATATCTCCGCGTTTTGCATCTGCAATTGTCAGACAGTGATCCGGAATGTAATCAATGGTCTTTTTCAGGGATTCCCATCCTTTTGGTCCCAAAGCTTCGTAGAACGCAACATTGGGTTTGTATGCCACACACAAATCGTTCGTTGCATCAATAATGGCTTTGTTGAACTCAAATATCGGGTCTTCACTTTGCAGCAAATGAGTCGGAATTTTATCCATGTCGGTATCTAAACCAACACATAAAAACGATTTTTTTGCGCGAATCTGCTGAATCAATTCCTGTCTTGTCATCTGCTTGTTTTAAGCCTGCAAAGATAAGCAAATACAACGAAAAACAAATTCCGGTACTATTGAACGATAACTGTTTTCGAATCAAAAGTCCGTGCAGAAAAATATCCCATACAGCCACCGCTCATATTTGAAACGGGATTTGCAGGTGTAGCACTGCTCGACGAATTTATCGACAACTGATTGAAGTAGCTGTAAACCGGTTTATCAATACAGAAAAAATCAACCCGAACCGTATCCTGCATTTGAATATCCGATACAAACAACGGTTGAATGACCAGGTTTCCGTCGGTGAACTGATCGTCCTGGATGTAAATACTCTTGTCTCTTTCACCGTTTCTGTATACGTGAAACTGAAAGAAATTCTGAACTCCTCCTTCGTCATAATGCGCAGGAACCACCGAAATCAACGTATCTGTTCCAAACGGATAAAAGCCTGCGTACAGGTTTGCCAGCGGCTGAAAGTTCGGCATCGTGCTGCTTCCGGAATACGTATTCCCGTCAACAGATACAGACAAAGTATAGGTTCTTCCTTCCACTCCGGGATAAGAAGTCAATTCGTACCAACCGTTTCCAACCGAAGTAAAACTCGCGGCATTTCCCAGGTTATCAATCACGGTCACCACCGCATTGTCAACTGCAGGAGGATTTGTGCTCTCATCAAAATTCTGTGTTTTGGTTACCCGTACGCGCTGAATCGTATCGCCCCGCAGAATAACGCCTTCCACTACGACCTTTTGATCCGTGTCGTTTAAATCCACATTAATTACTTTTTGACAACCTGAAATTACAAGCAGAAAAAGAAGAGACAGGAATGTTGTTATCGCAAATTTCATTTTTGTTGTATTTAATTTCTTCAATCACTTTCGTTTGTTCCTTCGCTTTAAACAATTCATCATTGCTTAGCTCAGTCTTCACCAGCCTTTCGGCTGGCTCTTATCGAAAGCGGTGCTATTATTTATCGAAAGCAGTGCTTTCTCTTATTTGAATTTAAAGTTATAAGTAATTGCAGGAACAAGTTTAAACAAAGTGGTTTGAACTGCTTCCGTTTTTGACGGATCATCCTTGTTTTCTCTAAACGTAATGGAATAGGCATTTTCACGCGCATAAGCGTTATAGATAGAGAAGTTCCAACTGCTTTCAAACTTCTTCGTGTTCTTGCGAAGCCACGTCACTCCCAAATCCAAACGATGGTAGTTCGGCATGCGATACCCGTTTCGCTCCGTATAAATAAAGTACGTTTGCCCGTCGATCTGGTATTTCCCGGAAGGGAAAGTTACTGCGTTCCCTGTGTAGAACACGAATAGTGCCGATACGGACCATTTCGGCGTAATTTCATAAATCCCGACGATGGATAAATCATGTGTGCGGTCTTGCTTTGCCAAATACCAGTTTCCGTCATTGATCCCGGCAATTTTTCGTTCCGTACGCGATAACGTATAACCGATCCACCCGGTAAACTTCCCGGTTTTCTTCTTCAGCATGATTTCCAAACCGTATGCTCTTCCGATCCCGGAAAGCAATTCTCCTTCCAGGCGTTCATTTGCCTGTTCATTTGCTCCGTTTTTATAATCCAGCTGATTCTGCATCCATTTGTAGTAAACCTCCGTACTCAATTCCAGCTTATTGTCCAAGAAATTTCTGAACCATCCCAAAGCCACCTGATCCGAAACCTCCGGCTTGATATTCAAACTGGAAGACAACCAAACATCTGTCGGTGATCCGGAAGTTGAATTGGAAATCTGGTGAATGTTCTGCGTATTTCTGGCATAAGCCGCTTTGATCGACTGACCCTTCAGATACTGCCAGCTAAACGAAACGCGCGGCTCCACATAGAAATAGGATTTCAACAATTTGTTCTTCGAATACAAGTTGGTTGTTGCCACCGATCCATCCGGGTTGTACGTATACATTTCCTCGCCATTGGCAAGTGCTATCAGGTTCGAGCCTCTCAATCCGTAACTCAGAATGAATTTCTCGCTCAGGTTATAATCATTGCTGATATAAACGGCATTTTCAATCGAATTCGTCGGTTTGATTCTTTTGACGTTGATTCCAGATTCTGCGTTTGCATCAATCTGCCCCGGCGTGATTCCGTGGTTAATGACATTCAACCCGATTTTCACTTTATTGCGGTTGTTCGGAAACCATTGAAACTCTTGCTTCACGTTGAAATCCTGGATCTGGGAAGTGATGTCGAATTTCACATCTCCGCCTGAAATCGAAATTTTGTAATCGTATTTACTATAAATGAACGAGGTGTTTGAAAACCACTTGTCGTTAATAATGTGATTCCAGCGAAGCGTTCCTGTTGCATTTCCCCAATTGATTCCGAAAATGTCTCCCAATCCCAGTTTATCTCGTCCGAAATACCCGGAAACAAACAAACGGTCTTTTTTACCGATCCGGTAATTCAATTTCGCATTCAGATCGTAAAAAAACAACTTGTTATCTTTAAACTTATCGGACAATTTCAGAAATAAATCGGCATATGTTCTTCTTCCTGAAACCAGGAAAGATGCCTTGTCTTTCGCGATCGGGCCTTCTACAAGCAGTTTGGAGGAAATCAATCCGATTCCACCGCCCACATTGTAGCGTTTCTGGTTTCCGTCATTCATTTTAATATCGAGAACAGAAGACAAACGACCTCCGTAATTCGCCGGCTGATTTCCTTTGAAAAGCATCGCATCTTTGATCGCATCCGAATTAAACGTGGAGAAAAAACCCAGTAAATGACTCGCGTTATAAACCGGAGCCTCATCCAATAAAATCAGGTTTTGATCTGCACCACCACCCCGAACATAAAATCCGGAGCTTCCCTCTCCGGCATTTTTCACCCCGGGAATCAACTGCATGGTTTTAATCAAATCCTTTTCTCCGAAAATAACCGGGATTTTCGCAATTTCTTTCGGGTCGATTTTTTCAACTCCCATCAACGGATCTCTCACATTTCCATCAGGCCTGTCGGTAGAAACAACCACTTCTTCCAATTCGGTTTCATCCTGCTCAGTCTTTAACTGAAAATCCATTGACTGAGAAGTTGTCAGATCTATTTCTTTTTCAATCATCAGATAGCCGGTTCCTGATATCTGGAACGTATATTTTCCTGCCGGTAAGGTTAAAGAATAGAAACCATATTCGTTTGTAACAGTTCCCAATTTCTGGTCTTTCACACGAATAATCGCCCCGATAATCTCTTCTCCTTTTGACGCATCCTTGATGGTTCCACTCAAAGTCGCATTGGTCTGGCCAAAGGAAATTGTAGTGATTAGAACAACTAAAATGGATAATCCTAATTTCATATTGTTGAGTTGAGGTGCAAAAATCGCATTTATCAGTCAATTGTGGTTAAAAAAATGGTGAATGGTTATCATTATTCGGTTAAAGGCATATTATCAACTAAAAACGAAAAAGGTGGTTTAGACTCTGCTCAACCACCTTTTCCAATATCCCTATTCAATTTTTCAATAGAGTTAGTTCAATTCACCTTTCATTTTTTCGGCATTTTCGGCCATTTTTAAAGCGTCAATCATTTCCTGAATATCTCCGTTCATAAATGCATTTAAGTTGTACATCGTTTTATTGATACGGTGATCCGTGATTCGTCCCTGCGGATAATTATAGGTTCTGATTTTTGCCGAACGGTCTCCCGTCGAAACCAGGGTTTTTCTTTGTGCTGCACGTTCCTGGTGCACCCGATCCAATTCTGCCTGGTACAAACGTGAACGCAAAACGGAAATCGCCTTCTCGAGGTTTTTATGCTGTGAACGTCCATCCTGACATTCGACTACTACTCCGGTCGGAATATGTGTCAAACGAATTGCCGATTCTGTTTTGTTAATGTGCTGTCCTCCCGCTCCTGAAGCCCGGAAAGTGTCTTTCCGCACATCATTCATATCGAGTTCGAAATCCACTTCTTCTGCTTCCGGTAAAACGGCTACGGTGATTGCAGAAGTATGAACGCGGCCCTGGGATTCCGTTTCCGGCACACGCTGCACGCGGTGAACACCCGATTCGAACTTCAGCATTCCGTAAATTCCTGCTCCCGTGATACTCATGGAAACTTCCTTGTATCCTTTTCCGGAACCTTCCGAAGAGTTCACAATTTCATAAGACCAGCCCACTTCTTTAAAGTACATGGTATACATCCGGAAAATATCTTCCACGAAGATACATGCCTCATCACCACCGGTTCCGGCGCGCAATTCGACAATCGCATTTTTATCATCTTCCGGATCTTTCGGAATCAGAAGCACTTTGATCTCTTCTTCGATTTCCGGTCTTTTCTGCTCCAGTTCGTTGATTTCCATCTTCGCCATCTCCCGCATTTCGGGGTCGGTTTCAGTTTCAAGCAATTCTTTCGAACTCTTCAGGTTATCCAGGATGTTTTTATATGCTTTATAAGCGTTATCGACCTCTTCCAGGTCTCTATATTCCTTGTTCAACTTCACATAACGATCCATGTCGGAAATAATCTCCGGGTCGGTAATCATTTTACCAACTTCCACAAATCGAAAGTGAATCGCTTCCAGTTTACTTAATAAATCTTGCATTTGATTTTATGTAGTCTTTAATTCCAAAAGGAGGATTGGTTATGAATGATAAACAAACTCTCCTACTTCCGAGCGAACAGTTACCTGTTTGCCCTCCATTTTTTCAACACGTCCGATAATTTGGGCATCAATCCCAAAAGACTTGCTGATCTCAATAATTTGCTGTGCTTCGCTTTCCGGCAAGTAAACTTCCATGCGATGCCCCATATTGAATACTTTGTACATTTCTTTCCAATCCGTTCCGGATTCTTCCTGAATCATTCTGAACAATGGAGGAATCGGGAACAAGTTATCTTTGATCACGTGCACACCGTCAACGAAGTGAAGCACTTTTGTCTGCGCTCCGCCCGAGCAATGAACCATTCCGTGAATGGATGAACGGCATTGATCCAACATTGCTTTGATAACCGGAGCATACGTTCTTGTAGGGGAAAGCACCAACTTTCCTGCATCAACCGGAACTCCTTCTACGGAATCCGTCAGGTTCTTCGATCCGGAATAAACCAGCTCAGCAGGAACTGCCGCGTCAAAACTTTCAGGATATTTTGCAGCCAATGTTTTATTGAAAACGTCGTGTCGGGCAGAAGTCAATCCGTTTGATCCCATTCCACCGTTGTATGCATCTTCATACGTTGCCTGACCGAATGATGCCAATCCGACGATTACATCTCCTCCTTGAATCGTGTGATTGGAAATCACGTCCGAACGTTTCATGCGGCAAACTACCGTAGAATCCACGATAATTGTACGTACCAAATCTCCCACATCAGCAGTTTCGCCTCCTGTAGAGTAAATTCCGATTCCCTGGCCACGGAGTGTTTCAAGTAATTCTTCTGTTCCGTTGATAATCGCAGCAATGACTTCTCCTGTAATCAGGTTTTTGTTTCTCCCGATGGTCGATGACAGCAAAATATTTTCCGTTGCTCCAACACAGAGCAAATCATCAATATTCATGATCAATGCGTCCTGGGCGATTCCTTTCCATACAGAAACATCGCCGGTTTCTTTCCAATACATATACGCCAATGAAGACTTCGTTCCCGCACCGTCGGCATGCATAACGATACAGTAATCTTCATCACCAGTCAAATAATCGGGAACTATCTTACAAAATGCTTTTGGGAACAAGCCTTTATCGACTTTTTTGATCGCATTATGTACTTCTTCCTTTCCAGCGGAAACACCTCGTAAATTATATCGAACGTCTGACATATGTAAAATTGAAAGCGCAAAGTTACAAAATTCAATTGAGAGCATTGCGCACAAAAAAGCCTTCGTATGAACGAAGGCTTTTTCTATTCTTTTCAGCAGTCTTTTACACTGCGCTATTGCTTGTATTTTATTCCAAACTGTGCTTTGTTGGCTGCACTAACGCTTGCCTACATCGAAAGCAGTGCTTTCTCTTACTTTGCTTTTGGAAGCGGTTTAAAGACCAGGAAGTCCGGATTAGCTGGCAGAGCTGAACTTGCATCAAACTCTAAAGTAACCACTTTTCCTTCCGTACGTCTGTTGAACTGTTGAAGCTGTTCAAACAATTTCTTGTTTGTTTTCTTGAACTGGTTCATGTAAGCTTCTTTCAACACGATCACTTGCGTACCTGGTTTCGGAGCTCCGTCAAGCATTGGTTCGTTTTCGTGATAAACACCACCGTTCAGGTAAACTGTTCTTGGCTCACGCTCTCCTTTTCCAACCGGAATAATTCTTCTCGGATCAATTCCTTTTTCCTCCACTAAGAACTTGTAACAAGCCTTCGCACGGTTTTCAGAAAGAACCTGGTTGTAAACATCATTACCACGAGGGTCAGTATGTGAACTCAACTCAAGAACCAATCCCGGATTATCAACTAATAAGTTGTAAACGAACAACAAGGAATCCTTTGAATTAATCGTAGAGTCAACTAACAAATCCCATTTTGCCAAAGGATAACGAACTTCCGGAAGTCGGATTGCTTTTTTGATTGGGAATAATCCCATATCCAATACGAAATCCTGGTTGTACATCAATCCTTTTGTAGAGATCGAAGCTCCGTTTTTGTCTTCGTAATATCCTTCTTTCGAAATAGCAATTTTGTAATCTGAATTCTCCTGGATGTAACGATCTCCGTTTGGTTTTTTATCCCAGTAAACAGATCCGTCTTTTGCAGTCAAACCTTCCCATTTTTCGTTCGGATTAGATCCTGTAACAACAACTTTCACCCCTTCGATCTTTGTTTGACGTGTTTTGTCAATCAAGTCAAATACATTTACTTTCAAAGAGAAAATGTTCGGAGGAAGTTCATACATCCATAAATCAGGGCTGAATTGCTCACCAACGTTTCCTTTACGCTCAGATGTGAAATAACCTTTACGGTCATCTACTTCAACCATTGCGTAGTCGTTGAACTCAGAGTTAATCGGAGAACCATAGTTTGTCGGTTTTTCCCATTGGTATTTATCTCCTACTTTCTCAGCGCGGAACATATCCAAACCTCCCATTCCCGGAAGACCGTCAGAAGCATAAATCAAATCTCCGTTTTTCGCAAAGCTCGGGAACAATTCATTTCCTGCCGTGTTGACCTCAGGCCCCATGTTTACAGGAGTTGTCCATGAATCTGATTTTTTATCGTAAGTAGTATACCATAAATCGTGTCCTCCTTGTCCACCTGGCAAATCAGAAGCAAAGATCAAATACTTTCCATCGTCGCTCACACATGGATGTCCTACAGACAAGGTATCATTTGATTTCAAAGAAAGTTTCTTCGGACGTTCCCATCCTTTACCTCCTAATTCAGACATATAGATATCACAACCTAAGTTTTTCTTTTTAGTACTTGGACAACGTGTAAAGAACATCGTTTTACCACGTGCATCAATACACAACGTACCTTCACTATCTTCTGTGTTAATACTGTCACCAACAATTGGCTTCGGTTCCAACCAGTTTCCTTTTTTATCAATTTCAGACACGAAAATGTCCATGTATTTCTGACAAGTCAACGGATCCTTTGCTTTCCCTGTTATTCCTTCACGATCACTGGATGTACCGAATGCGATTTTTGTATCTTTTTTGTCAACAAACATCGGAGCCATCTCAAATCCTTCTTTATTCAATGCTTTCACATTTGAAACCGTATGACGTGTTCTGTTTTCTTTAAACTCTTCATACATCTTGCAAGAAGCGATTCCAACATCCGCTCTCGGATCATCCGGAACCAATGCTTTATACGCCGTATAATTGTCCTGAGCCTTTTTCAAGTCGCCCATTTGACGTAACATGTCTGCATTATACAACAAAACAAGTGGTTCTTTTTGTTGAAACTTCAATAAAATGGCTTTTTCATACCACTCATTAGCTCTTTTGAAATTATCAACGTTTCTATAGCATTCTGCAGTTTTGAACGCCATGTCTCCTTTCATTGCAAGACCTGATTTAGACTTACGTTTGATTTTTGAATAGGCTAACTCACATTTTGATGCTGCTTCGCAGTAGTTTCCACTTCTAAACTGAGTATTTGCATCTTTAATTTGCTTCACTTGTCCGAAAGACAGATTGGAAACAATTAAAAGTCCAGATAAAATAAGCGTTTTAACATTCATAGCAAGGTGCAATCTTTTTATATAAACACAGTGATATTCGACAAACTATTGGCTTAAAGGTATAGTTGTTCAGTATCATGATTGCCGAAATTAAATTAAAATTTTGAATACGCACTATTTATGCGAGAAAAAAAAACGTCAAAATCAGTTTTTGTGATAAATTACTCAGCGACGTATCTTTCCCATTTTTGCAGTAAAACCTGAAATCCTTCAGGTAAATCAGAGTCAAACTGCATCCATTCGCGGGTCTTCGGATGTTGGAATCCTAACGATTTAGCGTGTAACGCCTGACCCGGAATCAGATCAAAACAATTATGTATGAATTGCTTGTATTTATCGTGTGTAGTCCCTTTCACAATGCGGTCTCCGCCATATTCCAGGTCGTGAAACAAGGGATGTCCTTTCCATTTCAAATGGGTTCTGATCTGGTGTGTTCGCCCGGTTTCCAGTTTACACTCGACCAAAGTCACCAAACCGAAACGTTTTAAAACTTTTACGTGCGTTACGGCATGTTTTCCATGGTCTCCTTCCGGAAAAACAGTCATAACCTTCCGGTTTTGAAGCGAGCGCCCCAAGTTTCCTTCGATGCGCATATCTTCTTCCACATCCCCCCAAACCAGGGCATGATACCTTCTTTCGGTTGTTCTGTCGTAAAACTGCTTTGCCAGATTGGTCAATGCGTCTTCTGTTTTGGCAACAACCATGATTCCGGTCGTATGTTTATCCAGGCGATGAACCAAACCGGGACGGCCGTAGTAATCCGATTTCCGTTCCGGTAAATTATCAAAGTGAAAAACCAATGCATTCACAAGTGTTCCCGTGTAATTTCCATATCCGGGATGCACCACCATATCTGCCGGTTTGTTGATGACGATCAATTCATTGTCTTCGTACACAACATCGAGTGGAATATCCTGGGGAATCAGTTCAATTTCACGAACCGGATAAGGTAAAACAATTGCTACCTCATCTTTGGGCTTCACCTTGTAGTTTGATTTAACGGGATTTCCGTTCACAACAATACTTCCGTTCTTTGCCGCAGATTGAATCTTATTGCGTGAAGTATTCGGAAGTTTGTCTATCAGGTACTTATCAATCCGGACCGATTCCTGACCGGAATCAACCTGAAAGCGATAATGCTCAAAAAGTTCCTCTTCTTCCTGTTCAACATCCTGAGCATTGTCATTCATCTTTTATCGGATAATTTTTTTAACGTCTTGTGAATTGTTTAATTTCAAAAAGTAGATTCCGGACGGAGAATCACTTAAATCAAATTGCGGATTTTCTGAAGAAACATTCAAAAGAATTCTTCCCTGAGCATCAATTAAAACTGCTCCCGGGAATGGCTCTTCGGATCTCCAGTCGATTCGTACAATTCCTTCTGTCGGATTCGGGAAAACACCCCATGAAATTTCTTTTGTTCGTTCTTCTACTGACAAATCAATATTATCCTGCGTCAGGATCAGAGGACGCATCATCGGCACCCCCGGAAGGGATGAATTTGTCCAGCTGGTTCCTCCGTTCAGGGAAAAGAACACTTTATCAGAATGTACATTGTTTTTATCGAAACCAATATTCAACGGCTCCGGATCAATTTGTCTCATTCCGACATAAAATGAACCCGCCGGCAAAGACAACCTGGTGTCCTTTAAAATATAATCCGTATAAATTCCGCGCCCATCTTCATAAATCGGAGTTCTTGGGTAGAAAAACTGATCTTCATACAACACTGCTCCCGGTACCCCGTTATTGTCTCCCCAAACAGTCAGCAAAAACAATTTGTGAGACAAGTCTTTTACTGTCGGAACGAAACACATCCGGACACCAAGCAGCGTATCTGCTTTATAAGGCGTAAACTTCAATGCCAATCTCGCCTGTACCTGTGAAAGGCCATATGCTGATTCTGCCGAACCATCATCGTAAGCATACACATTTTCGAAAACTTGTTGCGTATAGGAAGAATCATTCAACGGCAGGTTTGGAAACGGTGCTCCCGCATTGCCAATAACATCAAAGGTTTTGGTAGCTGCCGAAGGTGTTGTGGAAAACGTATATCCACCCGTAAAATTATGGAAACTTTCAACAACCGTTCTTGGCTCATAATTGATTCCATCAGATAAAAGCGATCCGATCAACGTAAAAGATCCTTCCGTTGTACCGTTGAAATTTACTTTTACACTTCCGTTCATGTTGTTTTCCAGAATATTGGAACCGTTTCTCACAGTCACTTTCACTTCCGAATTCATGTGAGTCGGGTCGTGAACCCAATGTTCCCATGGAACTTCCGTATACGTATCAACCAACGATCCGATCTTGTATACAAATGCAAAATCTTTAAATAAGGTATCCTGGTATCCGCTTCCGTTTCTCAAATGCACATAATCCAAATGGAATTCGTCCAGCATTCCGGAAAGTCCGCCGTAATTCTTAAACCGGAATTTGAATCCGTCCGTCAAATATGCGGCATTGGTAATTTTCAGGTGAGCCATTTTAAAATCGCTCACAGGACCTCCGTTCATCGCCCAAACACGGTTCCAATGATTTGTTCCCTTATTAAAGAATTCCAGTACCAATGAATCCTGTTGCTCCGGCTCATCACCGAAACCTTGTCTTTGAACCAGGAAACTCAGGTAAATGGAGTCATTCGGAGCATAAGAAGACAAATCAATCACTTTCGAAGTCAGGTAATCTGCATACCCGGTTTGCGTTGTTCCGATTGCGTAAGGATATCCGGATTCATCGAGTCCATCGAATGTTGCAACTCCCAATGTCCACGGATTAACCGCACTGGTATAATTATGATAAACAAATTTATCTGTCCAGTATTTTGTAGGATCTGCTTCATGATAGAAAAAAACGATCACAGAATCTTGTTTGATATCCGGGTTGGTCATCGGAACAGTATCTGCCGGTGTTCCCTGATCCAGATCTTCGTAAATATTGTAAGGCGGGTAAAATTGAATGGTGGAATAAACTACCGGATAATTCTGAAAATTTGCCTGTTTGATTGAAATCAGCGGCAAAGCACTTTCCGTTGTTGTTCCTCCGGAAGTGGTATACTTCTTAGTTGGATTACTGGAAAATTTTTTGTCATTCGTCAAAGGAACGTTCAGCAAATCTGTCAGATAATAATATTTCTGTTCCGTCACGCCTGCATCTCCGGGTTGTGCATTCATTTCCGAAAATTTGGAATGAGAGAACTCATCCAGAATCGGCAATGACAATGTATCAAAAGAATAAACAAATGTGCTGTCAATCGTTGTGGTGCTTTTCAAGCTCAAAGACTTTGGTTTTGCATCACCTCTTTTCATTGCTCCGATCGGACTAAGCACTTCCTGTCCGAATGAGATTAAAGCAACAACGAATACGAAAACGGGTACTAAAGTAAATTTCATCTAATTCAAAATTACCTACCTTTTTTCAGCTGAAACTGTAATTGTTGTACCAGGCGAAACGGTCACTCCTTCCAAATATTCAGGGCTTTGAGAATAAATAACAGCAGTGGTCGTATCAGCAGCGTTTGTACATCCATCACATACTCCGACTAAAACATGTAGCGATATTCCACTTAAACGTGCTTTAGCCTCAGATATTGTCAAACCGTTCAAATCAATTAATGTAACCGGCTGGGCAGCGTTATTCTGACCAACTACCAGAGTAACCGTACTTCCGATCGGAATTTTTGTTCCTTCCTTAATCTCTCTTCCGTTGTAAAGCTGTCTCAATACGGCTCCATTTGATTCACTGGTAGGAACATAATTCTTACGGTATTTCAACCCTCTGTTTTTCAAGACGCTTTCCGCCATTCGTTCTGATTTATCAATCAAACTCGGCATTTCAACCAGGCGCGATTTTTTGGAAACCTGTACGCGGATAATCCGCCCCGACTTCACATAAACCATTGATTTGGATGTTGGAAGCGGATCCTGGGAAACAATTGTTCCAACCGGCAATTCAGGTCTGTATACAGAATCCAGCATTTCGATCTTCAAATCCAGCTCTTCCAGTTTGGATTGTGCGCTTGCTGTTTTAAGTCCAACTACATTCGGAACATCTATTTTCTCCCCGTGATTGGTATACTGATCCAAATAGATCACTACAATTGTAATCACCAGGAAATATGTCAGCACAATGAAGAGCGTATGCTTCAAAAAGTGTTTACTCCAAACAAATGCCTTAAGCTTTTGAAAAAACTTCATATATCGATTGTAAGTTGCAACAAATATAGAAAGAATGTTTCTGCGAGAATACAACGACAGATGAAGCTTTTAACAATCTATTCTGAAAACTTTTCTCCGCAAGATCAAATGAAGGTTCAATTATCCGCTAATTTTGTAAAAAATACAAGGTATGAAGCGAGTTGGTTTATTTTGCGGCGGATATTCTTCTGAGTTTGAAATCTCATTAAAAAGTGCTCAAACCATTATGGATAATTTCCCTTCCGGTTACGAGGTCGTACCGATTCATGTATTTGAAGACGGATGGTTTGTTCCTCAAGGTGCTGAAAAACTTCCTTTTTCGATCGAACGCATGAGTTATCAAAGCGCAGGGATAGAGTCTAAAATTGATGTCGGACTTATTTATATTCATGGAAATCCCGGTGAAAACGGAAAAATTCAGGCTTTGCTGGATATGAAAGGAATTCCTTACGTCAATTCGAACGCGCTTGCTTCCGAACTGAGTTTTGACAAATGGTATTGCAACCAATTTCTTTCCCGCTTCGGGATTCCGGTTGCGAAATCACTTTTCCTGAAATCCCGTACAGAATTTACCGAAAGCGAAATCCTGGATCAATTGGGTCTTCCTTGTTTTGTAAAACCTTCTGATTCCGGTTCAAGTTTCGGGATCAGCAAAGTTTCCAAAGCCGGCGATCTTTCTGCAGCATTAGATAAAGCTTTTGAAGAAGGTGACACGATTGTGATCGAAGCATTCTTAAAAGGTACGGAAGTGACTTGCGGAATCTACCGCTCTCCATCTGGTTTAATCCCGCTTCCATTAACGGAAATTGTTACGGATAATGATTTCTTCGATTACGAAGCCAAATATTTAGGACAGTCCCAGGAAATTACTCCGGCAAGAATTCCGGATTCAATCAGAGATTTGGTTTGGGAACGATCCAAAGAAATTTACAGTTTGCTTCAATTGAGATCCATTGCACGAATTGATTTCATGGTTGTGGATGGAATTCCTCATGTAATCGAGGTGAACACCACTCCGGGATTCTCTACTGCAAGCCTGGTTCCACAAATGCTTGGCGTTTACGGAAAATCAATCCGCGATTTCTGGACAGAGATTTTTGAAGTAGAATTAAAATCGATGTAAGACGAGCGTTCGTGCAGTCAAAAAAATGAGAAAATTATCCGCCGAATCTCTTGCTATAACTGGCCGGTATGCAATATCGCGAACAAGCAACCAGGAAGCGGAAATTCTATAAAACTGAAAAAGGGTACAATCCAAATAGTACCCTTTTCCAAACCTAAAACCCAATTTACCAAACCAATCAGAGAGATTTCTGATTTATACTTGACACCCATATGATGTCACGAATTTTAAAAGGTTGGAAAAAAAGAAAAATATTTTTTCAAATTGTTTCAATTAAAGAAGATGCCTCTATCTGAACATGGGGAATCCATCTTTAATAAAGTGCGCGTATCTGTGCTTGAATAGCATCCTTTTTATATACACATCAGTTCTGCGGCTTTTCCGTCTTGTGAGACGGAGCCTCAGTCTTCATCCGCTTGCGCGCTCCATCGGCTTTTCCGTCTTGTGAGACGGAGCCTCAGTCTTCATCCGCTTGCGCGGATTCTTACTCGACGCAATGACAAGGTGGGTCAAAATACCATTTCACCTGCGGCATCGACTGTTCCCACTTCTGCTGAAAACGGGGTCCAAGCATAATGGATCGCATATCTACAGCCTCCAATTTCTTCAGATTCAATAATTCTTCCGGCAACGAATTAATCGGATTATCCCAAATGTCCAACACCTTTAAATCCGTCAGATACCCGATACAAGCAGGAAGCGAACTGATTTTATTCCGTGCAGCATGAAATCGCTGTAATTTCGGAAGCTGACAAATAACAATCGGTGAGGCGTCAATATTGTTTTTTGTAGCGTCCAATGTTTTTAACTGTTTGAACACGCCCATTTCCAAAGGAAGTTCCTTCAGTTTGTTTTTGGAAACATTCAAATATTTCAGATTCTTAAATGAATACAGATTTTCCGGGATTTTCTCCCATTTCAATTTAGATGCGTCAATTGCTAAAATGGTGTCCGGGTTAGCTCTCTGGACTTCTTCCCAGCGATAAATTTTTAATGTATCCTGCGCGTACAGGAAATTACAGGCGTACAGAAAGGTAATTGCGAGCAGTAACTTCATCTAGTTGAATTTGATTCTTTAAATCTTCTATGTTCTCAAAACGCTTTTCATCACGAATATGTTGCATCACTTCTATTTTCATTTCCTGTCCATAGATTTCTTCACTGAAATCAAATAAATGAATTTCAATGGTTACTTCCCCGTTATTTGCAACTGTAGGTCTTGTACCCACATTCATCACACCGTGAATCAATTGATCTCCGAGATATGCTTTCGCGGCATACACTCCGTTTTTCGGAACAATTTTCTCCGAATTTCCCAGATCAATATTGGCAGTCGGATAACCAATTGTTCTGCCGATCTGCTGCCCCTTCACCACCTTTCCTTTCAATACGAAAGGAGTTCCCAATAACGAAGCGGCGTAGGTCACATTTCCTTCCAGAATCGCATTCCGGATTTTTGTGGAGCTAATCGTGGTTTCTCCAACAGCAATTGCCGGAAGCTGATACACATCAAAATGATACAATTCTCCCAATTCCTGCAATTCCTGAAACGATCCTTCGCGGTTTTTTCCGAAATGATGGTCGTGTCCGATGTGCATTTCACTGATTCCAATCTGATTTACGAGTACGTCCCGAACGAATTCCATGGCGGAAAGTCGTGAAAACTCTTTGGTGAACGGAAAAAGAATCACGGTATCAAGACCCAATTCTTCCAGTTTTGCCAGTTTTTCATCAACCGTATCAATTAATTTAACGGAATGACTTTCGGGATAAAGCACTTTTCTCGGATGCGGATCAAAGGTAAACAACACGGATTCCTTCCTCTCATTTTTAGCCTTTTCAACCAATGAACGAATAATTTCCTGGTGTCCCAAATGAACACCATCATAGGTTCCCAAAGTAAGGATTGGGCTATTAAACTTCATTTCAGGGCTCAATTGCCGAACAATACGCATAGTACAAATGTAGTTAAACAAAAAAAGACTGCAATTGCCGGAGTCTTTTTTACTTCAGGTTTTGTTTGAAAATAGTTGAGGAATGAATTCTTCTGACGGTCACGAGGAAACCAAGGTAGTAGGAAAAAGATGAAATTTTACATTTTTGAGAAATAATATTGAGACAGAGGGAGTCAAGACTTGAAGAGTCGGGGTCTTGAGGCTGATATGGATAAATTGGTGTCAAAAACGGCTGAAACGCCCTAAAACCACATGTTAATTCTATAACATTTTGATACTGTATCTATGCTCTACCCATACTCTACCTATGCTCTATCTATACCTGACCTATATCATGTGGTTTGGGAAAGCTGTTTTCCGAGTTTTTTTCAATTGTTTTTTGGTAATCCAAAGCACAACTATGTGAAATGGATGTGTTTAGTAGTTAACGGGTTGTTTTATTTCCGAAAGCCCGCAGAGTATCTTTTAAAAATTCACGGGAAATCTATTCCGGAGAACCATAACTGATTTCGCTTCTCAAGCACTTTGCTTCTACCCTTTTTCAAGAAACAATCCCGACAGACTTCGGCTGAGTTTACAGAGAAGTCTGTCGGAGTTCGTTTTGTGTGTGTTTTCATTTGCTTAACGGATCAATTGAATATTTCCTTGTCCTTTGAGCACGGTTCCGTTGATTCCTTCAATTTCATATTGAAAGAAATAAACTCCGTCGGATGCCGGATTTCCATTTACGGTTCCATCCCAAAAGCCCTGAATATCGTCGTATTCATGCATCCGGTCTCCCCAGCGGTTCACAATTTTAACTTTGACAGATGTCACGTAATCGGCTGAAATGAAGAAGCGGTCGTTGTTATTGTCTCCGTTCGGAGTAAAAATATTCGGAACAAGGATAACGGGGTCTTCAAAAGGAAGCACACTGATCAAAAGCGTATCCGTATCCGTACACGAGCCATTCATTGCGGTTAACACCACCATGTATTCTCCCGGATTATTGTATGAAACCTGCTGCCCGGAGGTGTTCTGCGAATTATACTCCAACCCGTTTCCGAAATTCCAGTGATAGGAATCAGCACCGGTGGAATTATTATCAAAATTGACTGTCAGGGTCGGATGCCCGGAGTTAAGATCTGACGAAAGATTCGAAACCGGGTACGGAACCACCACCACCGTGATCTGATCGGTATTCTGACAACCATTCGCATCCGTTCCTACAACTGAATAAGTTTGAGTCAACCCCGGAGTAAAAGAAACGCTATTCACTACTCCATTATTCCAGGCATACGTTTGTGCGCCGGAACCGGATAATGTCACCGCCGTTCCCTGGCAAACAGACTGATCTGCTCCCGCATTTACATTTGGCAGCGGATTCACAGTTACAACGACCTGGTCTGTTGCCTGGCAGCCATTCACGGAAGTTCCTGTTACCGTATAGGTTTGTGTTGCATTCGGAACAAATGAAACTCCGTTATTCACTCCGTTGTTCCAATTGTATGTTTGAGCGCCTGAAGCAAACAGAATCACCGAAGCTCCCTGGCAAACAGCCTGATCTGCTCCTGCATTTACAACCGGAACAGGATTGACCGTTACAAGTACCTGATCCGTATTCTGACAACCGTTCGCATCTGTTCCGGTACATGTATACATCCCCGTTGTTGTTGGCGTAAACGGAACATTATTCGTTCCGCCGTTATCCCATAAATATGTTTGAGCGCCGGAACCGGACAATGTCACATTCACCCCCGCACAAACTATCTGAGGCAAACCGGCTTCTACTACCGGCAGCGGATTTACTGTCACCGAAACCTGGTCTGTCGATTGACAACCATTCACATCCGTTCCGGTTACCGTATAGGTTTGTGTAGAAACCGGAACAAAAGCAACTCCGTTCGTTATACCATTTGTCCAGGTATAGGTTTGCGCTCCCGAACCGGATAATGTCACCGTTCCGCCCTGACAAAGAGATTGGTCCATTCCCGCATCGACTGTTGGCAAAGGATTTACCGTCACCGAAACCTGAGCTGTATTCTGACAACCATTTGCATCCGTTCCTGTAACCGTATAGGTTTGCGTTGAAGTGGGTGTAAAAGAAACTCCATTGTTCACGGAATTGTCCCACGCGTAAGTTTGCGCGCCGGAACCGGACAAAGTAATCGATCCTCCCTGGCA
>NZ_JASLCN010000285.1 GCF_030151805.1 Fluviicola sp. | reverse complement strand
CAATAATATACTCCAGTATGCAATCAGCAACTTCAAGGAAGAGAGAACAGATGGAGTCTCAAGATTTTTTGTACATCCAAGTTGGACCACACTTATAAGTTTTTCTATTCGTCAGTACGAAACTGGAAAAGTATACGTAATCAAACTTACAACTATTTAATTATGAAAAAACTAATCCTATCAATTTCACTGATGATGACATCAACATCTTTTAGCCAGGATGCACAAGACATTATCGATGTGACTTACTCCGCTGCAATAAACGGAAGTAAAAGAACTGCAATTGAATGGTATGAATCCTATTATACGGTAGCTCTTCCAGTTTTTGACACAACCGGATGTGTTACATATAATCAACCGGGGTTAAAGTATTCGTTTTGTGAAGACGGTATCACAGTTTATTTTGATGATTCTCTCCTTTTAGATAAAATGCTTGTCATAGCGGATTCCATTTATGGGAAAGCCAATGTAATATATCATGAAGAAGTAGGATTGATCACCCTAGACTATGATTATATTCAATTCGGAGATGGGGGATATGCACCTACATATATCGAAGCTGGAATACTCTACTACATGTATATGCCATATCTTAAAAAAGAAGAATAGTGTTATATTCGTTGCTCACTTTAATTCACTAAAATATGAGCGAAGATGTAAGAAAAATAGTATTAACATCAGGACCAATATTCGATGTACACCAAAATGAATCTTCCGAATGGGTATGGGAAGTAAAACTAGGATCTATGACCATTGGAAGATCTCATAAGGGTTTCTCTGAGAGAATGGAATGTGTTAAGAATTTGATAGAATTAAACGAAAAAGTGTCCTCTATGAGGACGGATGAATTGTTGAAGTAAACACGTGTACTTTTTCAGGATCATATCCCACTACTCGTTCGGTTTCTTTTTTGTGCTTCAATATACGCTCAGCCTCTTCCCACGAAGAGGCAAGTATTTCGGACGAGCAAAGATCTCCGTCAGAATCATAATGCGTAATAAATTTGAAATATTCTGTACCTTCTTTAGTTCCTGCCATTTCATTATATTTTAATCAGCACCGTTCATTCGGTGCTTTTTGTTTTTACTATATTCGTTACTCACTTTAATTCACTGAAATATGAAATTCAAGGATCAAGAAGAATATTTTAATAATGCTAAGGAAAACTTTCAAAAAATATTCAATTTAAACCCGGATAACAATTTAGAATTGTTTTTGAAATACATGAATGAGATTTCCACTAGAGAATTAGTGTGGGAAATTCAAGTATTGCAAAAATTATTACCTAATCAGTAAGAACCATTATCGAATTAGATTCGTAATCATACTCCCGTAAAATAAATTTTACTTGAGCGCATGAAAGACCTTCGAAGTACCTTGTAAGGTCTTTTGATATTTCTGGTAAAGCCTTAAATGCCTTTTTTTCTTCGGTTACGTTGATTCTATCAATCGCTTTTACATTCCCTTCCATTTTCATTAAATTTGATGCGTTTGCCGTGGGATACAGTATTAAAATGTTATAGAATTAACATGCGGTTTTAGGGCGTTTCAGCCGTTTTCAATCCCTCTTCGACCTTGTTTCCCGGAATCAGGAAGGAATGAGACCTTGAAATCCTAAAATCAAAACACATTACATACTTGTGAAATCCATTAAAACAAAAAATGCAGGAAATTACTTCCTGCATCCGGTTCATTCAAATATCAGTTACAAAGCCTTCTGCTTTGAATACCCGGTTTTCGCTCAATCGAAAACTTAGCGTCCTGAAGCCTGCCGTTCAATGAGTACCGAAGGTGAGTAGCCGTACTGTTTTTTAAAGGCAAAAGAGAAATGAGATAGATTTTCAAAACCAACTTCAAAATAAACATCAATCGGTTTCTTTTTCTTCTCCACAAACTGGTAATATGCAAGCTCCAGGCGTTTTTCCGTAAGCCACTTCTGAGGAGTAGATCCAAAAGCCTTTTGAAAGTCACGCTTGAAAGTTGTTAAACTACGCCCCGTCAGATAGCCGAATTTTTCCAATGGCATGTTAAACATGTAATTCTTCTCCATGAAAGTAACCAGGTCAATTTTTCCGGGTTCTTCAAAATTGGCCAGGAGACTGTCAATACTTTTGTCAATGATCCGAAGAATACTGATCGATTCCGTAATTTTCAGAGATGCGATGTCTTCTGGAAATGCTCCCTCCAGATCGAAATACGGGATCAGGGAAGCCAGGCAACTTTCGAGTAAGGGATGATTGTTGAAACGAAGAATTCTTCTGCTTGGCGTACCCTTCCGCTGCACGTCAAGATTAGAGTAGAAACGCTTTAACCGGTCTGTTGATAAATGCATCGCCACAGATTTGTGAGGTAAACCATCCTTCGGAGTTAGAATAATGGTTGCCAGCTGATTTCTGGGAATCAAAAAAATGTCGCCCGGATTAAACAAATAGGTAGCTTCCGCTTTTACAATTTTTGTTTCACCGGATAGGAACCAGATCAGCATGTGATGGTCGAACAGAACCTCTGTCGTACAGAGCTTTTCCTGGTAAGACGACAATTTAATCTCAGGCGTTATGAATGTTGTTTGAAAATCCATCTTGTATTGCTGAACTAAAAATACGACTTAATTTCAAAAGAAACCTGTGTCATTGCTTCGCTCAGTTTCCATAGTTTTTTAGCGTTGTTCTCTTCCAAAGAATCCGATAAAACACCCTTGTAAGACGCAGCATCATTGGCTAAATCCAATACAGCAATATCTGCATCCTCGCAATAAACACCCCCTAACTGATTCAGTTCAGGACTTGTTGCACACCAAACAGTGGTAGCTGCACCCTGCTCAATCGTTTTGAGTGTGGCAGCCACTTCAGGACGAATGGTACCGTCATCTCCCAGGATTCCCATTTGTTTAAAGAGATCGGGAGAAGCCTCTCGTGCCAAATCCGTTCCGCCCACCGAACCCGGATGAACCGCATAGGCACGAACTTGAAATGCTTTTGCCAGGTTATCCAATTCTACAGTAAATAAATTAATGGCAGTTTTTGATTGACCGTAACCAAGCAGGGTTTCATATGCGCGTCTCTCAAAGTTTGGATCTTCGAAATGAAAAGGCGAATAGTGATGACCGAATGAAGATACATTGACCACACGGGCACCATGTGCCGCTTTCAGCGCAGGCCACAAACGTGCCGTTAATTGAAAATGACCCAGGTGATTGGTCGCTAATTGAGATTCAAAACCCCGGCTGTCTGTTCTGTATGGAACCCACATAATCCCTGCATTGTTGATCAGGAAATGCAGCGGACTGCCTGATGAAATGAAGGCCTGCGCAAACGCGTCGATGGATGCCGGATTCATCAGATCCATGCTTTCTACCCGGACATTGGGAATTCCATTCAGGTTTTTCATTGCTTTTTCGACATCTCTTGCAAGAACAATAACCGTTGCACCGGCTTCTGAAAATACCCTGGTAGTTTGCAATCCGATACCAACATTTCCTCCTGTGATAACGGCAATCTTACCCGTCAGATCGATTCCTTGAATGACCTCACTTGCAGTAGATGTTGCATTGAATCCTGAACCGATTGGTTTCTGTAATGCACCTTGATAATTCGTTGTTTCCATATTCCTTCTATTTTAAAAATGATTGTTTAATTACCGGTAATCTTCTGGTACAAAGGTAGGTGGTGAAAATCCGCCTCACTTTGTTTTGCGGTCCGGATTTACGTTGTTTAAAAGGCCAAAAAGCTTATTTTTTTGAAAGCATTGGCTCCAGATTATCCGTTCAGCTTCAGCATGAAATCTGAATCCTTGTCAACGAATGATTAGGTTTTCCAAATAATTAACCCTATCTTCCAAAGTAAGACACCACTAGTATACCCGCTGAGGGTAGGTTGATCGGGCAATTTAATTGCTACATCAATTTAATGAGTATTAACCAATATTTGAAAGTATGGAAGTTAATTACCCACTGAAGCAATCCATTGTTCACCTTCGGAACCTGTTTTTAATTCCCGTGATATGTCTTTTGTATAATCAGGAGATACTTGCGCAGGAAGAACAACCGTTTTTAAATGCAGAAGAGAGTGATCCCGTCAAAATGGGGTGGATGACCGGTTTTCCGCCACCTGCAGACCGGATCGTTTATTTTGCCGACGGAAGCTTTTTCCAATTTCCGGCTTTGAGATGGAGTGTTGCCCACATGCGGCAATTCATGCCTACAGTCAATGTCCCGAAAGGGTTTGGCATGGCCGGCAGTATCCCGGAAAACGGATACCCGGGAATGGATGACATCACATTCACACCGCTTGGCTCCAATACAAAAATGACGCTGAAAGAATCCTTGTCACAAACCTATGCAGATGGAATCATCATCATGCACAAAGGAACCATTGTCTATGAAAAATATTTTGGTGCATTGAAAGCAGACGGCCAGCATGCAGCCATGTCAGTCACCAAGTCGATCGTAGGAACATTAGGTATTTTGCTCGTATACGAAGGACTGATCGACCCGGCTAAAAAAGTGTCGTTTTATGTTCCCGAACTGGCAAGTTCTGCTTTTGGGGATGCAACTGTAAGACAAGTACTCGATATGACTACCGCCTTGCAGTTTAGTGAAGATTACGCAGACCCCAATGCCGAAATCTGGCAATTCTCCGCTGCTGGAAACCCGCTGCCCAAACCAAAAGGATATACCGGACCAAGAACCTATTACGAATACCTGCCTTTGGTAAAAAAGAAAGGAGAACACGGAGCGGCTTTCGGGTACAAAACCGTCAACTCAGACGTATTGGGATGGATTATTTCCAGGGTTACGGGGAAATCCGTGGCAGAAGTACTTTCTGAGAAAATCTGGCAGAAAATGGGGGCCGAACAGGATGCTTATTTTTCCGTAGACGAATCAGGAATTCCGTTTGCTGGAGGCGGATTCAATATGGGATTGCGCGACATGGCCCGGTTCGGAGAGTTAATCCGGAACAACGGATTTGCCAATGAACAGCAGATTATCCCGAAAGCAGCAATAGAAGATATCAGAAAAGGGGGCGATAAAGCACATTTTGAAAAAGCGGGCTACACTTTGCTCAAAGGCTGGAGTTACAGAAACATGTGGTGGATCACAAACAACGAACATGGGGCTTTTTGCGCACGAGGCGTACACGGTCAAACGATTTATGTAGATCCCAAAGCAGAAATGGTGCTCGTCAGATTTGCTTCGAACCCGGTTGCTGGTAATGCGGCGAATGATCCTTACTCGTTACCCGCTTACCACGCGGTAGCAAAGTTTCTTTTAAGTAAAAAATAATCCTTAACGAAGCAAGTTATGAAAAAGTGCTGCCATATTTTGGCGCTGATTCTCTTGACAGCGCCTTATTCCAGGTCACAGGAAAAAACAAAAAGCAACGAGGAAATGTCCATTTTCGAGTTTTTCACCTCTAAAAAGAAAAAAGCAGAAAAGAAAGACAAACCCGTGAAGCAAAAGAAAGTCTACATCAGTGCTATTCCGGTAATTTCATCCAATCCGGTAGTTGGAGTAGCATACGGAGGTGTTGTAAATGGCGCTTTTGTGATCGGCGGTTATTATAAAACGACCCGGTTTTCAGCCATTACCTTGTCGGGAGTGTATACCACCAATGAGCAATCAACTTTGGCCATTAAAAACTTCCTGTATTTCAAAGACGAGAAATGGATTCTGCAGGGAAGTTTGAATTGGCGTATTTTCCCGATGTTTACCTGGGGAGTCGGCTCGGACACTCCGGATAAATGGGCATCCCAATTGGAAAATAATGGATTTTCGATCGACCAGATGCTCTTGAAAAAAGTAGGCAATAATTGGTTTTTTGGCGGCGGAATCAACATCAATTATGTCTACGAACAATCCGATAACAATGTGCGTCACGCGGTAGATTACATTGGGAATAACCGGAACCAGGACGCGGTGCAGTTTTGGAATTCGATTGATCAAACACTTCCTTTTGTCATCAAGGATTCACAAATCCCGGGTTCCTTTGTTTCGGATTGGGGAAGTCAGTCTTCGGAAACAATTCAGGCAAAATACTTCAAAACGCCGTTTCAGTTATACCCCTACGGCACAGGAAAGTCTGTTTTCACGAACGGGTTGAAAGTCGGAGTCACGCACGATTCCCGCGATAATATCAATACACCGAGAAAAGGAGCGTATTTCAACTTCAACTACAACCTGTACATCAAAGATTTCGGGAATGAAGAGAATTTTGGTGTCGGGAAAGTAGATTACAGGCAATACTTCATGCTGGGATCTTACAAGAATGTCATCGGAGTGCGTTCATACCTGGTTTTTATGGCTGGAAACGGGCCTTACATCAACATGCCCGCAAACAACACCGATCCGAATTCAACCGGAACAAGAGGAATTCCCGGATTTCGATACAGAGGAGACAATTACGTTTCGGCAGAAGTAGAATATAGAAGACATATCTGGAAATTTATCAATGGAGTTGTTTTTGTCAACGCCCATTCCTTGAGCGAAAAGAAAGAATACCTCATGGCGATGGGTGAGCCCCTGAAATACGACGGAAAATTCCGCTTTGTAAACCCGGGCTACGGATTGGGCTTGCGTTTTATCCTGAGCGAAAAATCCCGCACCACGCTAAGCTTCGATTATGCCTGGAACAAATACAGCTTTGCAACCAGCAAAGATTCCAAACGGGGAGAGTTTTACATGAGTATGAATGCGGCTTTTTAAACAGAGTAGAAAATTCTGATCGAATTAGGGTTTCAGCTTTTCTTTTACAGCATTTATATAAGCGGTCAATTCATCTGTTTTCACTTCGATGTCCGGTGAAATGCCCTTTCCTATTTCGCTGTATTCATGTTCTTTTCGATCTACTAAATTTCCGGTAGTTAAGATTAAAATTGCTCCATCGGATAATTGAAAGTCTGAGTTGTCCGATGTTAGTCCTTGAGTATTTACACCGATAATTTTTGCATTCTTTTGCCCAACAAAACTGGCTGCAACAAACTCTCCTGAGCTGGCTGTTTTTTTACTCACCAGTATAAAAACGGGGATGTGATTGTTTTTCAGTTTAATCGTTGGGATAGTGATTGTTGCAATTAGATGATTGCCAAAAAAAATGTGCTCATTCTTACTGGTGAAATAGTTAATCTGCCCATCTGTATCTTTCGAACCGATCGCTTTTTGAACATCCAAAAAGGGCTGAATTGCTTTAAACATCGGTGAAAACATTCCTCCGTCATTCTCACGTAAATCAATAACCCAGGCTTTGGGATTTTTGGAATCTAAGATTTCTGTCTTTTTGTAAAAATCGCTGACATAGAGCTTCCAATCCTCAGCATTCAAATTGCCCAGTGCGGGTAGTGTGATATAAGCTATCTGGTCATCAATCAAACTGTCTTGCGGATAAGGAAAATCAAAGCCCAGTTCGTTATAAGTTTTCATATAGGCCTGAACGATTTCAGGTTGAACAAACTTTGAATGATAATCTCCTAATTGAGTAATTGCCTGAATAATGATTGGATATACTTCCTCATTCGTTTTCTTATTTAAGAGAGAGTCCATTGCCTCTTTCGAAAGTTTATCCCAATTAATTTTACCCTTGTTGACTGAGTTTTGCTTCATGATTCCAATAGCTTCCTCCAGGTACTTTTGAGGATTGTCTTGTGCATTGGCCGTTTGAAAAACAATGATCAAACAAATACAAGAGAAATAGAGCATTTTCATTTTCTGATTTTTTAAGAGGTAAATTTTGCAATCACGCCGGTTGGGATTTCCTCTACGGCTGCTGATCTCTGAGCTTCTACTCTCAACTGAAGGTAAAAGTAGCATAAAAGCGAGTGCTTGTTGTTTTATTTCAAATTTCTATTTACGGATATCCGGGGATCAATTTGTTTCTGAAAAGTGAATGTACCTCAAGAGAAATTTTTTACGAATACGTATCAATCAAATTTCAAGTCCTTTGAATTGATGCTAAACGGGTTGTTACCTGCAGACTTTCACGCTGTAATTTCAATAATATTGCTTTGTTCTTTATTCGTTAATCCGATTTTTGTCCGATATCTTTTTGCAGGTATTTCTGTTGGATACCAGTTTCTGCCAGCCTTGACGATTATCAAAAGTCCGTTATCGTCTCCAATTGCAGTAAACAGTTCACTGTTTTGGTTTTTATCAAAGAAGTTAAGCCCATATTCCTCAATCAAACGATTTCCAAAGTCTAAAGGATTTTCCTTCACAATTCCAATTTCACTAATGTTTAAGATCTGTTTACTACTGAAAGCTTCTGCTTCCGAATTAGGAAGGTCCTTTCTGGCGATGAATTCCAATAGGTTGCCATTGTTATCATAAAAGTATACTGCGTTTGCATTCCAACTTTCAAATTCTGCTATCAAAACCGCATCCTCTTTTTTGATTAATTCAATGCGATTCGCACACCATTCGGTTACTTCATTCAATTTGTTTTCGGGTATGTTAAAAGCCAAATGATAGATTGGATTTGACTTTTCAAAGTTTTCTACAAATGTAAGCGCAGATGATCCGATTTTTATGTTGACAGATTTGGAATTGTACTCCGTAACAGGAAGTTCTAATACTTTTTCATAAAAATCTTTTGTAGCCTTTAATTCATTCGTTAGAATTTCAATATGATCTAATTTCATGTTCTTTTGATTTGTTTTTTCGATTTCTTGCAGTTCAAAGTTCTCCATTCCGTCACAGTCTTTTAGTCTGATTTCGTTCATTTTTGAGTATCTATAAAGTTAACGTTTTGGAATACCGATTAATGAATATTAGTATCAAAAAAATAAGTTTTAGAAATGAATTCCGGTCTTGAGCTCATAATAGTTCGATAGTTCCGGACGAGGAATTTTGTTTCAGTTAAAAGGTGTTTGATTGTTAAACACATTGCAGCGTCTTGGAATATAAGTGATACAATAATTTTCCCGCAGATAGCATGTAAATTAAAATCTGCATGACGTTAAAAATCACCTAAACTCTCAGACAAGATATAGCCAAAAAACCAAAAAGCGCTGCTGATGCAACGCTTTTTCTTTCAGGTAAGATAGTCAAATCTCACATGCGTTTTTTATACACCCTCATTGCAACGAAGTAAGCTGCGCAAGTGATTCCGATACACCAGGAGAGCGCAATCCAAATCTCAGTACCTACCGGTTGATTATTAAGTAAAGCACGGATGCTTTCCACAATCGAAGTTACGGGTTGGTTTTCAGCAAAGGCCCGAACACCCGCCGGCATCGAGCTGGTTGGCACGAATGCAGAACTGATTAAAGGCAGGAAGTGAATCGGGTAAGCGATTGCCACAGCGCCATCAACTGATTTTGCGGACAAGCCTGCAATAACTGCTATCCAGGTCAAGGCAAGCGTAAATAATGTCAGAATACCGCCCACAGCAAGCCAGGGCAATACTCCTGCAGGCGAACGAAAACCCATAATAAGGGCCACAAGGATAATGACGATAATCGAAATGATATTGGAGAGCAAGGAAGTCAATACATGTCCCCACAATGCGGCAGAACGCGAGATTGGCATGGAGTGAAAGCGCTCAAAGATTCCCTGCTTGACATCGTTAAACAAACGGAAACACGTGTAGCCGATACTGTTTGCAATGGCAATGAGCAATATACCGGGCAACAGGTAATTCACATAGTTGTCCGTTCCGCTGTCAATGGCTCCGCCTAAGACATAGACAAACAGCAGCATCAGTGCAACAGGCATAATGGCAACTGTTACGATTGTATCCATGCTGCGGAAAACATGGCGCATGGAACGACCAAGCATAACAGCCATATCTTTGAAAAAATAATTCGTTGTAGTTTCCATCTTATTGTTCGTTTTTTTTGCCAATAATCGCAAGGAAGATTTCTTCCAAAGTTGGCTGTTTCTCAATGTACTCCACTTTTGCAGGTGGGAACTGTTTCTTCAATTCATCCAGCGTACCGCTCACGATGATTGTACCGTTATGAAGAATGGCAATCCGGTCCGCCAGTTGTTCCGCCTCCTCCAGATATTGGGTGGTCAGAAACACCGTTGTGCCGCTATCAGCAAGTTCTTTGATGATTTTCCATACCTCAATCCGGGCTTCCGGATCAAGTCCGGTAGTTGGTTCGTCCAGGAAGACGAGCTGCGATTTTCCTACGAGACTCATTGCAATGTCGAGTCTGCGGCGCATTCCACCCGAATAAGTTGCCGTTTTTCGGTCGGCAGCATCAGTCAAACCAAAGCGTTCGAGCAAATCAGCCACCATTTGATGCGGATTCGCAAGATGTCTCAACCGGGCAATCATGGTGAGGTTTTCCCGACCGGTTAAAATCTCATCTACGGCTGCAAATTGTCCCGTGAGACTAATGGATTTCCGCACGTTTTCCGGATTTGAACCTACATCGAATCCGTTAACAACTGCGGTTCCGCTGTCTTGTTTCAGCAACGTGGTGAGAATTTTAATGATGGTTGTCTTACCGGAACCATTGGAGCCGAGCAGGGCGAAAATACTTCCGCTTGTTACCTGCAGATCTACTCCATTCAATACAGGAACGTTCTTGTAGGACTTCTTCAGGTCTTTGACCGAAATAGCGATTTCATGATGTAACATACTCATTGCTTTTACGATGTTAGTACTGTTAAACCTGTCAAATCTGCTTTTCCGTTCTTCAAAAAAGCGTAGGTAATCTTATCCACTTTACAGTCAACGAATTGAACTTTATTCAATTTGCGGTTGTTCTTAAAGAAAGTGTTGAGAAGCGTTGCATTCTGGAATTGAACCCGCGTAAATGAACAATTTTCAAAGAAGCAATCTTCCAAAGTACCTTCGAAAACCACGTCAGAGATCTGAGAGGTATTGAAAGAAGTTTGATTCCAGACAGCGTTTGTAACCGTATTCTTCCCGAAACCTCCTGATTTAAAGATTACTCCGGAAAAATTGGTGCCGGAAAAATCACAACCCTCGATGTAACTCTTTGAAAACTCAGTTCCTTTCAGCAAACAGTCCTTAAATAAGTTATTGATCAGATACGAATTTTGCATCTGGCTGTTGCTGATATCCGAATGGGTGAAATCACAGCCATCGATGTTGTTGCTTTTTAGCAGCAGTCCCGACAAATCTGAATCAATAAACTGGCAGCGCTGCATATTCGTATACTTGAAGCGCTCATTCAGGTTTTTCAATCCCGAAAAGTCCGTATCAACCAGGTTCTGACGAGACATATCCCAGCTGGGTTTCTTCTTTTGATCTTCCGTTTGCGGCTGTAAAGTTTCCGTGCCTGAAACTTCGGAAGGAGCAGATTGAAAGCTTTCTGAGAAATAGTTCAGATCAACTCCCAGAATTTCTGCCAAACGGTTAAATGTAACAATGTCCGGCATGGATTCTCCGCGTTCCCATTTTCCAACTGCCTGTGGACTGATGAACAGACGCTCCGCAAGTTGTGCCTGGGAAATGTTTACTTTTTTTCGTGCTTCGGTAATCTTGTTACCAATAATCATAAATGTCAACATAGGAATTTTGTATTTGTTTATTTGAGTCAGACGACCTCACAAAGGTATTTCCGATTCATTTTTGGAGACCACAAAACACCAACACGATTCGTTGTAATCCCGCTATTTATAGTTGTTATTTGACAACCAAAAGTTGTATTCTTTCAAATGTAAGGATATTGCTTTTTTTGTGACCGAAAAACAACTTTTTACAGGCATAAAATCTTCCACGGAAAAGGTGTTTTCATCAAAGTGTAAAAAATACACTTTAATTCTTGGTTGTTTCAAATTGATTGCTACCTTTGTGTAAAATAAACACTAAGAAATGTCAGAACAATTCCATCAACCGCTCGCTTTAGCAACAGACTGCGTCATTTTCGGTTTCGACGGTGGTGAGTTGAAATTGCTTCTTACCGAAAGAGAAAAGGAACCGTTTAAAAACAAATGGGCTTTACCGGGCGGTTTCGTGTTTCCGAAAGAAACAACAGAAGAATGTGCCAAGCGCATCCTGAAAGAGAAAACCGGAATCACCCGGGTTTTCATCGAGCAACTCTACACATTCAGCGAAGTGGGCCGCGATCCGCGCGAACGGATTATTTCAGTCGCTTATTATGCCTTGGTGAACAAACAGTCTTACGAGTTGATTGCCGGAAGAGACACCTTGAAAGCAGAATGGTTCGGGCTTTCTGAGCTGCCGGAACTGGCATTCGATCATGCGGCAATTGTAGCCTTGGCGGTGCAGCGCTTGAAAGGAAAAGTATCGTATGAACCGGTTGGTTTTGAACTGCTGGATGAAAAATTCACGCTTTCTCAACTGCAGGCAGTTTGCGAGTCCATTTTGGGAATGGAAATAGATAAACGCAATTTCCGGAAGAAAGTACTGGCCATGGGAGTATTGAAAGAATTGGGAGAAAAAGAAAAAAACGTACCGCATAAAGCCGCAATGCTGTATAGTTTTGACAAACACGCCTACGAGGCAAAAACAAAAGAAGGATTTCATTTTGAATTATAAAGCTATGAAAACAATTACACTATTTCAGACCAACGAAAATGTCGAATTACGCAAATTTGCAGGTGGAGAATGCCACATCCGTTTTGCTGAAAACCTAAAAGGAACAGAGGAGGTTCGTTTGAATATCCGTCTGAATACTTCCGATGATTTGATGACATTGTGTTTGGCAGTCGACGCGCTTCGACGAATGGAAGTAAAACACATTGAAGTCTTTATCCCGTATGTTCCGTACGCACGCCAGGATCGCGTCATGGTTCCGGGAGAACCGCTTTCTATCCGGGTTTTTGCCCAGTTGCTTAACAGCCTGAACCTGGATAAAGTGATTGTGTTCGACCCGCACAGCGATGTTTCTCCGGCGTTGATTGATCGTTGTGAGATTGTTTCCAATTATACAATGATCGGAAGCATTATCAAAGAGTTGAATCTGACTGATTATGTTTTGGTTTCTCCGGATCTGGGGGCATACAAAAAAGTAGATAAACTGGGACAAAACCTGGGATACCGTGGAGAAATTGCAACCGGTTTGAAAATACGCGACCTGGCTACCGGACAAATCATTCGCAGTGATGTGAATGTGGAAGAACTGAACGGGAAAACGTGTTTGGTAGTCGACGATATCTGCGACGGGGGAAGAACCTTTATCGAACTGGCAGAAACGTTGAAAAGAAAAGGAGCCGGACGTTTGCTTTTGATGATCTCTCACGGGATTTTCAGTCACAATGCGCTGGATCGGTTGAAAGAAGCCGGCTACGCTTTGGTGTGCAGTTCTAATTCCATTGCAGACCTGCCACAAAATGAATTTTACAAAGCATTTAATCTTTTTTGAAATGAAATATACTATTGAAACACTCGTAAAAGAACCCTCCCGCGAATTCTTGTTCTTTTGGGGACATCAACCAAGCCGGGACGGATCAATCATCAAAACGTGTATGAGCCAGTGGTGGCCTGCACCATTCGAAGAAAACGGTATTGTTTACAAAACTGCCGAACACTATATGATGGCAGGGAAAGCACGCCTATTCAATGATGAGGTAACACGCGAACGGATCTTACAAAAAGATTCTCCGAAAGATGTCAAAGACCTGGGGCGACAGATTCAGAATTTTGATGCGGATTTATGGGATTCAAAGAAGTTTGAGATCGTGCGTCAGGCAAATTACCTGAAGTTTTCCCAAAACAAAGAGCTGATGAACTTCTTATCTCAAACGGGAAACCAAATTCTGGTTGAAGCCAGCCCGGTTGACCGGATTTGGGGAATTGGTTTGGCGGAAGATCATCCGGATGCAAAGAATCCGCTTCAATGGAAAGGTGAAAATTTGCTGGGTTTTGCATTGATGGAAGTAAGAGATCAATTGAAGTAATGCTGAAACTTTGCGCTCTTTGCTTCTTTGCGTTTAACACATAACAGATTTACAATAACACAAAGGCGCTTGAGGACGCAGAGGATTTTTAAAACCTTCTTCACGGTTCAAAAAATGTAGCATAACACAACAAACCGATTTAAATCATGAAAAAAAGAGAATTCATACCGGACACGCTTTTTGTGATTGATAACTTTCTTTCCGTTCAGGAATGCGATGACTACATTCTTTGGAGCGAACAGCAAGGATATGAAGAAGCAAAAGTACAATTGGACGGCCAGCAAATAATGATGAAAAACATCCGGAATAATTCCCGGATTGTATTTTCGGACCACGTTTTGGCAGAGAAGATCTGGAAGAAGGTTGCGCCGTTTGTTGTAACGAAATTCGAAAACAGCGAAGCAATCGGTTTGAATGAATTGTTTCGGTTTTACCGCTATGAATCCGGACAACGATTCAAGAAACACAAAGACGGAAGCTATGTTCGCAACGAGACGGAGGCAAGCCGGTTTACCCTGATGCTTTACCTGAACGACGATTTTGAAGGAGGTGAAACCAGTTTTGAAACAACTGTCATTCGCCCTGAAAAAGGACAAGCTTTGATTTTTGAACATGGATTAAAGCATGCCGGAGAACCCATTGTTTCAGGAGTGAAATACGTTCTCCGAACAGATATTATGTACAAAACCAATTAAAACATCAGGTTATGCAAATCATCAAACCACCGCAAAGTTTCAACGATCCGAACCAAAAGTTTACTGTTTTCCTGGCAGGATCCATTGAAATGGGAATTGCAGAAGATTGGCAGACAGTGGTAGAACAAAACCTTTCTTCCGAAACAGATCTTTGTATCTTCAATCCCCGCCGGGATGATTGGGATGCTTCCTGGAAGCAGGAAAAAACGAATCCGGCCTTCCATGAACAGGTAAGCTGGGAAATGGATGGTTTGGAAAAAGCAGACCTCATCGTCTTTTATTTCTCGCCGCAAACCAAATCGCCTGTCAGCATGCTGGAGTTGGGACTTTTTGCCAGAACCGGAAAAGGAGTGGTTTGCTGTCCGGAAGGATTTTGGCGCAAAGGAAATGTAGACATCGTATGCGAACGATTTGAAATCCCACAGGTAGATACACTAAACGAAATGATTAATTATATAAAACAAAAAAGACATGAAAACAAATCCGCTAACATTAATTGATTTTTATAAAGCCGACCACCGGCGTCAGTATCCCGAAGGAACACAGCTGGTTTATTCCAATTTTACACCCAGAAAGGCGCGTGAAGAAGGAAGTCATCAACTCGTTTTCTTCGGGTTGCAGTATTTTGTGAAAGAATACCTGATTCGTCAGTGGAACGAAGGATTTTTTCAGCGTCCGAAAGAAGAAGTCATGGCTGAATACCGCCGCCGGATGGATAATGCGCTGGGAAAAGACAGTATTCCGGTTGAACACATCGCGGACTTGCACGATTTGGGTTACTTGCCTTTGGTTGTGAAAGGACTTCCGGAAGGAACGATCGTGACACCGAAAATTCCGGTGGTTACCGTTTACAACACACATCCTGACTTTTTCTGGTTGACCAATTACCTGGAATCATTGATGTCTGCCATTTTGTGGAAACCTGCAACGAGTGCCACAACTGCGTTCCGTTACCGCCAGGCTTTCGAACGTTTTGCACATGAAACCGTGGGCGACAGCGGTCTTGATTTCGTGTATTGGCAAGGGCATGATTTCAGTTTCCGCGGAATGAGTGGAATTGAAGATGCATGCATCAGCGCAGCCGGACATTTGTTGTCTTTTTACGGAACAGATACCGTGCCGGCAATTGATTTCCACGAAGAATATTACGGAGCAGATTCCGATCAAGAATTGGTCGGAGGAAGCGTTCCCGCAACAGAACATTCTGTGATGTGTATGGGAACCAAAGACAACGAAATCGGAACATTCAAACGCTTGATCACAGAATTATATCCGAACGGAATTGTATCCATCGTTTCCGACACCTGGGATTTCTGGCAGGTAATTACCGAATATTTACCCATGCTGAAAGCAGATATCCTGGCAAGAGACGGAAAAGTGGTCATTCGTCCTGATAGCGGAGACCCGGTGAAAATCATTGTCGGAGACAAAGATGCTGCACCTGGAAGCCCGGAATACAAAGGAGCCATTGAATGCATGTGGGAAACCTTCGGTGGAACAATCACCGAAAAAGGCTACAAATTACTGGATTCCCATATCGGATTGATTTACGGAGACAGCATTACGCTTCAGCGTCAGGAGGCAATTCTCGACGGATTGAAGCAAAAAGGATTTGCGTCGTTCAATGTCGTTTTGGGAATCGGATCATATACCTACGAGTACGTAACACGCGATACCTACGGCTTTGCGATGAAAGCAACGTATGGAGAAGTAAACGGAGAACCCCGAAACATCTTCAAAGACCCGAAAACGGACGACGGAACGAAGAAATCAGCAAAAGGACTTTTATCCGTGAGCAAAGAAAACGGTGCCTTGGTATTGAAAGACGAATGCACCTGGGAAGAAGAAAAACAAGGACTGTTACAAACCGTATTTGAAAACGGTCAATTGCAGAATGAACAAGCCCTTTCCGTCATCCGCAAGCGTTTGGAAAAGGAGCTGTTGATCGCATTGAACCTGGCGGAACAAAACATGGAATCTGAAAATTAAAATCTGCGCCAGCCGAAGGCGAATCTGCGATCTTCTGGAGGAAAGTATAAAAGCTCTGATAACAAAATGTCAGGGCTTTTTGCTGAATATTCGGTTCCTTGTCATTTTGTTAGATCAGAACCAACGTTCATCTGATCTAATTCGTATTTTTGGTAGACACAGAGCTTCGAAATCATTTAAATCAGGTAACAAATGCGATCCTCCAGAAGAACACCTTTTACAGACAGACCAATTGCTTATTGCTTTTTAATCCTTTTCGGATTGAATTCCTGTGGCGAACAAGCACCGGTACCTGTACCGGTGAAAAAAACGGAAGTCCAACAAAGTGCAGACACAATTCTTGAAGAAAAAGCCATTCCGGTTCCGGAAGAAAAGGAAGAACTGATCATTTTTGATATGATGCCGGTTGAAGGAAATCCGGACGTAGGTTTCATTTCCCTTTCCGATATTCACCCGATCAGTGAGCATCCGGATTCATTGGAAATGGTAATACCCGATGTTTCCGAAAAACCGATCGACTCAATCCGCTACTTTAAACTGGAGAAGAAATACCGAAAGCGCTTTCTTGCAGCAACCGGAATTTCAGAAACCGATAAAGTCTTCCTGTTCGATTACTCTACCGATATGCTCATATCCTTTCCGGTGAGTAAATTGAATGTGGTAGCACATTTGAATATTTATGCTTCGGATGATGACGCTCCGTTTTCACAGCTGGATTACATGATTGGTTTTGAGGTAAATAAAAAAGAACTGAAAGGAGTGAAGAACCAGTATTTTACAGAGATTCTGGTTTCCGTAGGACATGAAAACCCTTTTGTAAGAGGAAAAATGAAACCAATCACCTGGAAGAAAATCAACAAGAAACAATTC
>NZ_JASLCN010000277.1 GCF_030151805.1 Fluviicola sp. | reverse complement strand
TTATTCGGCTGTTCATTCAAATCCGGCAGCCGGGAAGAAGAATTATTACCGGATTACCCAGGTTGATCAAGACGGTACACGAAGAACTTTTGATGAAATAACTGTGGTGGATAACAGCATGAAAGAAAATCAGCTGAAGGAGATCGTGAATCTCATGGGGCAGAAGGTCAATGAAAATACTCCCGGTTTAGTTATTTATATCTACGAAGACGGAACGAAAGTGAAAAAATATCAGTAAGCAGCAGAACCAAACCAGTAATCTATTGTCATGTTGTGATGCAAGAAAGGCTGATGGAAAATCCCGTCAGCCTTTCTGTTTCTATTCGTTTTTCAGAGTATTATCGGATAATTGTTATGTTTCCGTAACACACGCTTTTATACTTGTCATCGTTGCAATCAAAATCGTCTGATTCCAGGTAGTAGAAATATACACCATCTGCCAATTCTGCCCCGTTTTTAGAATGACCGTCGAAGAAGTCAGTCATATTTTCCATGCGGTATACCGGATTTCCCCAACGGTTAACAATGACGATCTGATACGAAAAACAATCACTTAATTCAAGCGGCATTTCCAGACGGTCATTGATTCCGTCACCGTTTGGTGTAATGATATTCGGAAGCGAAACTGTTTCGATTTGAATTCCCTCTTCAATGATAATCACTCCGGTTGTATCGTATACACAACCGTAATTATCCGTAATGGTAAAAGTGAGGTTGTACGTTCCCGGAGCCGGAAGTACAATTCCGTACGAAATACCGTTTCCGGTGCTGGCATTTTGAATATTCCACTGATACGTGTAGTTGGTGTTTTGGATTTTGGAAATCATCGAAGCTCCCTGAAAACAATCCGTTTCATAGCTGTATTCCGGTTTAACCGGGCTGGTTACATTGTAAGTCTGAGCTGCGGTGTTTGAACATCCGAACTGATCCGTATAAGCATAGTTTACGTGATAAGCGCCCGGAGCCACTCCCGAAAGATTCAGACCTGTACCAATCACATTGTCTCCTGAAAACATACCTCCTGCCGGAGTTGGCGCAACGTTATGGAAACCGGATTCATAGCAATAGTTCGCGTTTACCGGAATCTGGATGGTTGGTAAAGCATGAACAGTGATAGATCCTGTTGCAGTTGCAATACATCCGTTTGCATCTGTAATCGTATAAGTGACCGTGTGATTCCCGATTCCCTGGGTTTGAGGGGAGAACTGATCTGTTGAAGCCGCTCCACCGATTTGAAAATTCCCGCCTGCCGGATTGGCAGCCATCGTTACTGTTGCTCCATCAATACACACATCTGACGGAACTGTCAAAACAGGTGGATTGGGAGCAGTAACCTGAACATTGATTGTCGTAGAATTAGAACATCCGTTTGCATCCTGGTATGTATATGTCAATGTATGCGTACCAATACCTGCCTGAGACGGAATAAATTGATTATTTGTAACGCCTGGTCCTGTCAGTTGTCCTCCTGCAGGAGAAAGAACCAAACCTGCCGGATTGTTTGAAACGCAATAAGGAGATTGATTGTTGGTAATGGAAACGGCTGGAAGCGGATGAACCAGAATTGCATCGGTTGCGGAGTTACTGCATCCGAACTGATCTTCAAAATAGTAATTCACCGTATGGTTTCCGACACCCGCTGTCGTAGGATTAAAATTGCTCCCGCTAACTCCCGGACCGGTCAGTGTTCCTGTTTGGCCGGCCGTCGCAACCGGATTTACAACAATATTCACAGGATTGGCATTCACACAGATTTCAGCAGGCAGATTCACAGAAACCGTCGGTACGAAGTCCTGGATGCTTACCTGGAATACCTGTGTGTTTCCGCCATTGTCCGTTACTGTAACATTGTAAGTTCCTGCGCACAGATTGATTGCGGTTTGAGTAGTTTGTGCCTGAGAGTCATCCCAGGAGTAAGAGTAGGGAGGAGTTCCTCCTGAAACGTTAATTGTTGCTGTTCCCGTGCAGCTTGAGCTTCCCGCCTGAATACAAGTCGCATTGCACTCTGCGTATGTTGGCGGACCTTGTGTGTCCCAGTTTCCTCCATCCGGAATTCTTCTCACAGAACTTCCTGTGAGCAAAACGGAAGGAACGTTGAGTACATTTTTCCGGTTTGCAGGAATGCTATTGTAACTTGGTAAAGATGTTGCGTTGTTACAACCTCCCAAAGTGGGAATGCAGGGCGAACCACTTGCTCCGGCAGCAGTTAGCCAGGAAACGGCATCCTGCGGAACTCCGCTTGCATCATAGAAGGCAAACCATCCGCCGGCATTTGGAAACCATAGACGCAAGCCCCCTGAGCAAACTCCGGGATCGCCGACATTTGCAGGAACAACGATTTCAACGACATTTCCACCGTTTTGAACCAATAAGTTGGATGGTACTGCGGGAACGTTTGCTCCCCGGATCATGCAAAAACCAGCTGGCGGTACAATTGTTCCGGCCGGAATCACAAATCCACCGTTTCCTTCAGCGGTATTATTTCCCAAATAGTAGCAGGAAATATCAATCGGTTCGCAGATATTCGGATTGTATAATTCAATCCATTCTCCTCTTCCCGCTGATACTCCACCGTCGCCGGAAATAGAACCATCATTGTTCGTAGGACTGATCATCAATTCGTTGATGAGAATTGTAGGTCCCGAATAGTTACAGTCGGTTCCGTTGCAATTGGTGTTTAATGTAGAACCGGTTGTTCCCGTTAATTGGGAAATACCAGTAAATCCGATTAATAAAATCGAAAGTGTAGCAGCTAACTTCATTTGAAAGTTATTGATTAGTAAGTTTCAGTGTCAATATTAACTAATTAGATGCTTGAATTTCAAAATTAGTTGCATCGGGGACTAAAATCAATTGGTTGATGTGTCTATGATCTGACCCAAATTGATACAAAAAAGCCGGGGCGAAAAATTTTTCGCCCCGGCTTTT
>NZ_JASLCN010000273.1 GCF_030151805.1 Fluviicola sp. | reverse complement strand
CTTTTTTGTTGATAACCAGGTTGTTTTTTCAATTTAACAACTTCATGACCAGTACGGAAAATCGCAACAGGCTAAAACCGGAATGCGGAATTCCGTTTTCTAGTCCTATGCATACCTAGCAAATTTGTCGGGAAACTTAAAATTGAAACCATGAAAAAAGTATTGATAGTTTGTTTGGGACTTTGCGCCTTTCAAACAATGGCCCAGGTAGCCCAATTGCCGTCAATGGTGATTGCGGGAATTGAAGTCAGGAATATTTCTTCCAATGAAGACATTCTTCGTTCGGTAATCTATAAAAGTTTAGTGAATTCCAAAAAGTATGTTGTCAATGACCGCTATGACGTTGCTGAGAAATTGGGCGACAAGAAAATGGAATCCTGTTTGGGGAAAGAATGTTTGGGGCGCGTAGGTTCTCAATTGAATTCCGATTTCGCGATGAGTGCCAGCTACGAAGGTTTGGGCGACCGGATTCTGATTTCCATGAAAATTGTGAATGTGAAAACCGGAGAAATCGAACGGAACGAGATTGAGCAATTCGAGAATCAACCACGCGAGTTGAACCGGATGACGGATATCATGATCTACAAGTTGTTGAAAATGGATGTCGATTTTTCGATGTACAAAGCCTTGTTTTTCAAAGACGGACCAACTGCGAGCACCGGATTGGGAAAAATGAACAATTCAGGTCCGCGGATTGGTTTTGCAGTAGCGACCGGTGAAAACGGAGAGTTCTTTACCAGAAATGAGCGTGAAGGCGGTGTTGGAACGGTTCCTGTTTTATTCAACATCGGTTATCAGCTCGAAGTTCAGTATGCAGGAAGCGAAAAATTCAGCGGTTTGTTCGAATTCTTAGGAAACGTGGCCGGAATGGAGCACGGAACACCGATTCCTTCATTGGCGATCATGCACGGAGTTCGTTTCGGAAAAGGAGCCTGGGAAATTGCCATGGGACCATCTTTTACCATGAAGCGTTTGGTTTCCGGAACAACGGATTTCGACGGAAAGTTCAGAACTTTTCAGGAATTGTCTGATATGGGAACTTCGAATGCCGAACACATGGCCTATTTCAAACGACCGGATACGCGTGGAGCTACTTATTTCTCAACCAATTTCATTTTTGCTTTCGGGAAAACTTTCAGACCCGGAGCGCTGAATGTGCCGCTTAACTTCTACGCGAGTATGAACAAATACGGAACAACCTATGGCATTTCCTTAGGAATCAATATCACCCGATCCCGAAAATACACCTACACCAAATAAATAAGTAAATCAAAGAGAAAACCCCGGCATTTCGACTTCGTTCAATGACCGGGGATTTTTGTTTTATGTCAGATTTAGAGGTTGATTGAGGAAAATCCTCTTTGCGTTCTTTCAATAAAACATGACTTTGTTTTAACGCAAAGGTGCAATGAGCGCAAAGTTCTGAATGATCTTTACATGTCGTAAATTTCCTTCTTTGTTTATGAACTACATCTTCAATCGTCGGGTGAAACTCATGATTGCTGCGAGTACAATGAAAAGCCCGATACAACCTACAATCAAGGCGTATGTTTCGAGATTCACCAATACATACAGGAAGCAATACAACAGGGAGATTGCTACGAGAACTGTGAGTGCGAATTTGAGCGAACCCAAAACCGAATACGCATACCAGCAGAGCAAGGTGAGAATGGCCAGACTGGCAACCAGGTATGATTTTGCAAATCCGAATTGTTCGGAAAAGGACAGCAAAATGGCATAGAACAAGATCAAAGACAAACCGATCATCAGATAGTGAATCGGGTGGATGAGCATTTTACCGATCAATTCGATGAGGTAGAAAACCGTGAAGGTGAGCAGAATGACTAAAATCGCATATTTTACGGTGCGTTCGTTCAACTGATAATGATCCACATTTTCCAGGAAATCAACCGAAGCCTGGTTGACTGTTCCGTAATGTCCCGGCTCAAAGACTCCGTTTTTGGCATTTTGTGTCATGTTTATCATGTTCCAGGAACTGGTGAAACCATGGTTTGCCTTAAAAGAATCCGGATCGGGGAGAGAGCTTCCGGAAAAAGAAGGATTTTCCCAGTTGGATTTCATGTTGAAACGATTCTTTTTGGCGTGACCTTGCAGGATAATTTTCCCGGAACCGTTTACGGAATAATTCAGATCGACTTTGATTTGGGTGGTTGATTTGTCAATAGTGAATGGAGCTGTTGCGTAGAATAACTTCGCATTTCGCGGTGTAGAAAAGGTTTCTTCTTCAATGTCGAGTGCTTTTCCGTCGACCAGGATCTTTCCGATGTCTGAAATACGGGTTTCAGGATGTGCCAAAAGTCCGATTTGAACATGATTCAGGTCGAGATTCGGATTACTGAAAAGCGGCGTGAAAAGCGATTCGGAGGAAACTTTGCATTGAAAAACAGGAAAGTGATAAATGCCTCTTTTCTTGGTGTTCACCTGCACGTTTAAATCGTTGGTTTCCGTTTCCGGGAAGTAGAACAGATACCTGGTTTCTTTTCCTGTTTTTACCGGAACGCGCAGCACAATGCCGGAATATTTGAAGTTATTTCCCCATTCGGTTCGAATCTCCGTTTTGATTTCTTCTGCCCGGTTTTTCCGTTCCTGGATCAGAACCATGACCCGGATCAAAGGAGCTAGTAAGAGAATCGTAATGAACCCGATAAGCAGGAATCTTCCGAATGAAGAATTCAGAAATTTCATGAAATTGCTCGTTTCTTTTTTGTCTGCCTGTCCCGGACTTTCCGGAAGTGTTTCTCGTTGATTTTCCATTTTGATTAGTTTAAAAGAACTTTGAAATTCAAAGTAAATGAATAAAAAAATAGCTATTTACTGGTGTTGATTAATTGCTCAAGCGCGGCCAAATGCCTGGCAAATGTTTGTTTTCCGAGAAGCGATGCTTCGTACGTGGTATTGGGTTTCTTCCCGATGAATTGTTTTTTGATAATGATGTATTCCGATTGCTCCAGGGCTTTGATGTGCGACGCCAGGTTTCCGTCCGTCACTTCCAGTAATTCTTTCAGACGGTTAAAGTCCACCGAGTCGTTGACCATCAGAATAGACATGATTCCGAGTCTGATCCGGTGATCAAAGGTTTTATTGATATCTGAAATGATGCTTGTCATTGCTTTTTATAATCGTATTTCAGATACATGAACGTGCCGTAAACGATATGACAGACTCCGAAACCGAACATCCAAAAGTACAAACCATATCCCACAAACAATGCGTTGACTAATCCCAAAATAATAAAAATGAATCCGAGGTTTCTCAATGTTTCAAAGGAGTATCTGCTGGCATTTACCAGGCTGATTCCGTAAAAAAGAAGTGTAACCGGAGAAACAAGCCCGAACTCGCGTTTGCTTACGAGAATAATGGCAAACAAGCCGCCAGTGATCAACGGAACCATGAAACTCATTAAGAACAATTTGGAGATTTTGTTCCAGACCAATTCCTGTTTTTTCTTTGCTTTTCGAAGAGAGAGAACCACGCCGGTAACGAAGGAAAGAACCATGACCAGAACAGCGATGATCGTAACGGTGAGAAATTCCGACGAATTGAAACGAACAGGATAAATGAAATCTGCCCGCATCCCGTAAACAATCCCGGAACCGATCAAAGCATAGACTCCTGCAAGAATTCCTGAAAGCCCCGACAAAGACAAAAACTTCGATGATTTTTGCATCATGCTTTGAATCTCATGCAACTGTGCTAAATATTTTTCACTCTCCATAAAAGAACTTTGAAATTCAAAGTAAAATAAAATGAATGAATCACACAACTATTTTTTAGATTTTTTTTGAAATTTTTGATTGAGCCGATCTTTTCCGCGGCATATCTGAGAGTGCAGATTATGAATTTTCCGGATTGATTGAATAGCTGCGTAAATCCGCATGATCTGCGTGAAAAATAATATGTAGGCTGAATGTCTTTTCCCGCAGAGGTTCACAGAGGAGCGCCGAACATGTTGTGGAATCTGTTTTTCCTTTTCAGGAAAGAGTAGAATGAACTTTGGGTCCTTTGCACCTTTGCGTTAAAAATGAAGACATATTTTATTCAAACGCAAAGAAGCGGAGAGCGCAAAGATTTTTTAGGAAGAATTCCGATTTACTTCGTTGAAATCAACAATTCCCGGACGTCTACTTTCAATGCTTCTGCAATTTCAAAAAGCGTCTCAACTGTTGGTTGCATCTGATTTGTACACCATTTAGAAACAGTCGTACGATTCTTACCTAGTGTTTCTGCCAACCAATTATTTGTTTTTCCTTGCTCAGCTAAAACTGCTTTGATACGATTCTGTGCTTTTTTATTCATGATGCTTTAAAGATCAAATTTGAAGCAAAATAAGCATAATACAAGAATATTAATCTGTAATAAATTAAGTCTAAAACAGTTCATTTGAATAAAAAAATACATATTAATTTGCTTTTAAAGCAAATTAATTGTACTTTCAGATAAAATTTTAAATCATGGAAGCAACAAACAACCCGCAACAAGAATTGATCATGAAACTGATCGAACAGGATTTGATTTATTATCGTTTTCTGCGCCGCCTGGATTGGGTCGGTCTGACAGTATCGGACGCTTACACATTGATGCTCGAAGATTTGGTATACCAGCTGATGGGAATTGAACAGCATCCGGAAATGGAACGGATTTACGACGACTACATGCAGTTGGCACGCATGGTTGTTGACACAAACAGAAGCGGAAAAGATCCCAAAGTATTAGCAGAAGAAATTTACGAATACTTGTATGGTGTTCGGAAACAGGCAGGATAAAACAAGCGAAATGAACGAAACATTTGAAACGGAAAAGCCTTTGCGTGTTTTTCACTGTTGCGTTTCAATAAAACAATCAGAGGTGTAAATTTCTCACTTCTCACTTCTCACTTTTCAATTCTCCATTTTCAATTAGTCCTTCTTACAAGAACATTTCTTTTCCGGAACCGGATCATAACCATGTCCGCCCCAGGGATGGCAACGGCTGATTCTGCGTGTGCCTAGCCACAATCCCTTGATTGGTCCGTGAATCCGGAGTGCTTCGATCATGTACGCTGAACAAGTCGGGTCGTAGCGGCATGAATTCGGGAGAATAGGACTGATGATCCACTGATAGATTTTAACAGGGACAATCAGGATCGAAACAAAGAAAAGCCGGATGTACTTCATACTTATACGTTCTGCAAAGTTACGGAAGAAAGCCAAACGGATTGACCTCAGCGATGTGAAGTCGCACAAAATATGTTATTGCGGAATTTGAATTAATTTTACCCGACGGGTATGGAAGACATTCAAAAGAGACGAAATAAAAGCATCGCGTTTCGACTGGCAAATCATTATTTGAGTAAAAAAACGGCTGCTATCCGCCTGGAGGAAAAGCACGGCTATGTGTTGAATGCTGCTCAGAGAAGACAATTGAAGCAGTTGGAACTACGTGTTTACCTCATTGCGGGAATTATCGGGGCTTGTGCCGTGATGGTGGTTATTTTTCCGTTCCATTTTTCGCATTTGCTGGATGCACAGCATTTCAACGTCTTCGGTTACGAATTTGACGTGGAGCTGTATTATATGGCGTATGCCGTTTTGATGATCTTTCCGGAAATATGGCTGCTGAATGTTCTGAATCTACATGCCGTGCGCCGGATTTGTGAAATCTACCAGTTTCCGTCTTCCACGAATAAGGATTACAAAGAACAAGTGGCGTTGCTAACCGAAGCAGGTTTGGAAATGCCGGCAAAACACATGCAATTGCTGGAAATCAATCCGTATATCGGGCTGACGAAGTTTGCATATTATTCGCTTTTGATCGGAACGAAATTGCGGGCCACGCTTTCCAATGTGCTGATGAAATTCCTGGTAAGACGTTTCCTGGGGCGTTATGCCCTGAGAATTGTAACGGACCTGGTGGGAATTCCGATTTTTGCTTTCTGGAATGCCTGGGCAAGCCGTGGCGTGATGAAAGAAACCCGCATGCGGATCGTTTCGAATGCGGCGACCACCGATTTTCTGCATGATTTTTCGACCGAAGAATTGAAGCAGGTTGAAAACAAACTGACCTTGTTGGTTCATTTCGTGGCACAACAGAAACGGCAATACAATTTCGCGTTATATGCTTTCGTGAAAGGGTTGTTGGAAAAAGTTCCGGAATTGAACCTGAAACACACTTCGGAAGTGAAAATCGAAGAGTTGTTTGGGACGGATCAAACCGAAAATCTGTTGATTGCCCGTTTACTGATCTTCGGTTTGTTGGTCGACGGAACATTATCTGTCAAAGAGCGCCTGACGATTCGAAAAGTGGTGAAGGAAGAGTGGTTTCCGCTCAGCATGGAAGAAATGGATGCGATCCTGAAAGCGTATGTGGAAGGTGAAGGACTGAAGAAGTTTTAAAGAAACATAAAGGAAAAAAGTATGGGAATCGCATTGTTAATCGGAGGTTTAGTGATTGGGGCTGTCATTGCCTGGCTTTTCGCGAAACAACAAAGCACAGGAAAAATTGCAACGCTCGAAAACGAGTTGCACAATTCGGATATCAGGCTGGCCATGCATTCTGAAGACATCAAACAGCTCGACGGGGAATTAAAAAACACCCGGCAGGAACGAAACATATTTGAAAAACAGCACATTGAATCGGAAGTGAGATTGCAAGCAAAAGAACGCGAATTGGATGCCGCAAAAGAGAGTTTGAAATCCATCCAGGAACTGCTTTCAGAAAAAGTAAAAGTCTTTGATGAGGTGAATAATGAGTTGGCTACGACAAAAGCAAATTTCGCTTCCTTGACCGAAAAGCTGGAAACGCAGAAAAAAGAGATGGAAAAACTCAATGAAAAATTCAGCATGGAGTTTGAAAATATTGCCAACCGGATTCTGGATGAAAAAACAGAGAAATTTACGACCACGAATAAAAACAACCTGGAATCCATCTTAAAACCTTTGGGCGAAAACCTGGATAAATTCAAATCGAAAGTAGAAGAGGTTTACGACAAGGAATCGAAAGAACGCTTCTCTCTTGGTGAGAAAGTGAAAGAGCTGGCGGAACTGAATCAGGTGATCAGCGAAGAAGCGAAAAATCTGACCAAAGCACTGAAAGGCGAATCGAAAACCCAGGGAAGATGGGGCGAGATGATTTTGGAGAGCATTTTGGAAAAATCCGGATTGGTGAAAGACCGCGAATATTTCATGGAGCATCAGTTGCTGGGTGAAGAAGGAAAGTCGCTATTGTCCGAATCCGAAGGAAAGAAGATGCGCCCGGATGCCGTGATTAAATACCCGGATAACCGAAGTGTCATCATTGATTCAAAAGTGTCGCTAACGGCGTTTACGCGTTATTTGGACGTAACTGATCCGGAAGAACAAGCGGTTCAATTGGCCGCACATGTTGCTTCTGTCAAAACACATATTGCTGCATTGAGTGCAAAAGGTTACGATGATTACAACAAGGCGCTGGATTTCGTGATGATGTTTATTCCGAGTGAACCGGCTTATATCGCTGCGATGCAGGGAGATCCGGAACTCTGGAATTTCGCTTACGACAAACGGATTTTGTTGTTAAGTCCCACGAATTTAATTACCTCTTTGAAACTCATTGTGGATTTATGGAAACGGGAATATCAAAATCAAAATGCGATTGAAATTGCCGAACGAGGAGCAAAATTGTATGACAAATTTGTTGGTTTCGTAGACAATTTGAAAGGAGTCGGGGAGAACCTTTCGAAAGCCCAGGGGAAATACGACGAGGCTTTTAAACAGCTATCGACCGGGAATGATAATCTGGTGTTGCAAGCTGTGAAACTGAAGAAATTGGGCTTAAAACCGAAGAAAGAATTACCCAAAGATATCGAGAAGCAAGCTTCGGAAAACGAGATAGAGGAATAAGATCAAATGGATTGTGAAAATTCAATGTAACGTTTCACTCTTTCCGGCGTTATACGCGCTAACAAATCAAGGAAATGAAAACCGGATTGTTCATTAAATTGGAGTGTGTTGTTGTATTTTTCACACGCTTTTTTTAATTTGCAGCATCCAAAACCCACAACAACAATGAAACGCAAAACTCTCCTGACGCTTTTGGCGTCTATTCCTTTCCTATCGTTTTCGCAGAATTCTACCTGGGAACCGGAAATGATTTCCATTACCGAAGGTTCGGCAGAGCATGTTATTATGGGTTCGGCGGGAATTCAGGCAGCTCAGTGGGATCAGTTGCAGCATCCGAAATTCTGGCAGCAAATCATGATTCTTTCCCCGGATTCTGTGTTGGTGAATGTGGGTTCTACCAGACAGATCATTGCGAAAATGTCGAACAAAGACTGGCATGCGCAAACGGAAATTCAGAAAACCTTGTTTAAAGACAGCGTACGTACCTTGTTTGGACTGAATACCGATGAACGTATCAACGTGACCACCGGGAAGAATGATTTTTACCGCTTTGACCTCGTGTTTGAAAGTCTTCCGAAAGGAGTTTCTGCCTTTGAGCAGTTTGGAGTGGATCCGTGGTATGCGCAATCCATTTTATTGATCGAAAGCCCGGGAAGGATGCAAAAATCTTCCGTTGGAGCTTACGGACCATTTCAATTGATGCCTTCTGTGGCGCGTTCCATGGGATTAACGGTCAATCGTTCGGTAGATGAACGAAAAGACTTCATGCGTTCTGCCTATGCAGCTTCCCAGCTTTTGAAACGCATTTGTATTCCGTCTGCCCGCCACATTGCAGAAGGAGCAGGATTAACTGTTGACGAACAAGCTATTTGGTTCCGTTTATTGACGATGCATGTGTATCATGCCGGAGCATTGAATGTGAAAGCGGTTGTGAACGCAATCGGTCAGGTAGCTTCGGGAGAAGAACTGATCCAGAAAATGTGGGTAACCAGCGCAGCGAGCTTTGGAAATGCTTCTCAAAATTATTCCCAGCTGGCTCTGGCAGCTCACATTCAATTAAGTCAGATCATTCAACGCAAGGGAAGCCCGGTTTACAATTGCAGTACCGCTTACTAATTTATTTTATTGAGCAGTCTACAAAATATAACTGAGGATGCCTTTTATTCGTTCTAGAGAAGAATAAATCATATCAAAATGTTCAAAAAGGTTGAGAAGTTTAAATTGAATCGTTTAAACTTTTTGAACCTATTCAGTTTCTTTATCCGGAAAAAGTCAAAACACCAGAATTCTCATACAAGAGATATCGTATTAAGCCTTTTTGAAAAGAATACTCAAAGAGTTGACGCAATGACGCGTATCTTTCGGGGTAAAACGCTCGCCGGTGAATACATGACCCAAATGCCCTTCACAATTCGCACAAATGATTTCTACGCGTCTTCCGTCCGGATCGGGGATTCGTTTCACAGCACCTGCTATTTCATCGTCGAAGGAAGGCCAGCCGCATCCGGAATCGAATTTATCGGAGCTTTTGTATAAGGGGGCTTCGCAACGGCGACAAACAAATACGCCTTGTTCTTCCCATTTGTTGTATTGACCTGTGAAAGGGTGTTCTGTTCCTTTGCGGACGATGATTCGTTCTTCTTCAGGTGTGAGCGGATTCCAATCTTTTTGTTCTTTTTTCATGTTTTTCAATAATGCATGTACGAAAATAGGTATGATCGTTTTTTGTTGAATAGAAGTGTTTTGAAACCTTACGCTCTTCACCTCTACGCAATTAAATACAAGTCAAT
>NZ_JASLCN010000270.1 GCF_030151805.1 Fluviicola sp. | reverse complement strand
TTCAATACTTCCGGCAAAACGTGGATCTTCGACCGCCGGATTACTTGATTGAATCAATTGCCCCATTTCATTTTCCAATGATTGTCTTTCCTTTAGCAGGTTATTCAATTCCAGGTTTTGAGATGCAATTTCATCCAAAGTCAGTTGAACGTCATTCAAAGAATTTCTTCCGGCCGCTCCGTTTGCGTCGGAATTGGCCGGGTTAACGAGTTTTTTCCAGCTTTTTGCCATTGTTTTGTGAATCGGGTTAAAGGTTAAACGTCTTTTTTATTAGGAATTTTCTTCCACGATAGTTGCAACTTCCTGTTCGGTCATCAATTCTCTCAATCGCGTTTCAAACATAGCCGGAGCAGGAACCGATACCAATTTGGTGCGCATTTCGGAGCTTCCGCTGGCTTCGTATTGGTATTTCTGTGAATAACTTGCGTTAACAGAAGCTGCAACAACACCAAACGGTGACCAGGCAGCAGCCTTCACAGAAGATCCCACATTGATTTCCTGTTGTGTACTCATGGAAATAGCCAGTCTGAGTTCGATGTAAGTTTCTACAAACTGATAGAAAGTAGGAGTGAAGCCAAGAGCAAGTAAACTAACTCCCGGATCACCTGCTCTGAGTTTGATCATTGAAGTTTCATCAGGAACGAGGTTTTCATTTTCATCCAGTTTAAATCCAGCCATTAGCTGAGCAATTTTGATGGAAACCCGGTCTAGTGCATATTGTGCTTCAGCAATCCCGACACCAAGCGTTCGGACCAATTCCGGAAACGGGGCGTTTAATAGTTCTCTTCCAACTTGAATCATATGTTTAGTGGTTAAGGGTTAATAGAGCAGCTGCCGTAAAAGCAGCTGCCCGGGATTTAAAATTAAACTTCAGGATTCCTTACGGAGTTGTAGTCGCCGGAGCATCACTCTTGAACTCTTCATCCATCATGCGTTGAACGCGGTCAAGCAAAGCCGGAGGTGTTGGAATCGGAACCATTTTGGTTCTCAGCAAACTGGATCCTTCTGCAGAGTAGCTGTACTTCTGAGAGTAGTTTGCATTCACCTGGGAAGTTTGCACGTTGGCTCCGGATTTCAATCTTCGGAAGAGTCCCAAACGACCTCTGGTTGTTTTGTTGCTTGTTTCAACGGCATTGCTGTAAGATCCGTCTTGTGTGTACTTGATGGAAATTTTCACTTCGATGATCGTGTCTACGAATTGGTAGAATGTAGGCGTGAAACCGCACTCCAACATCGAAATTCTGCGAGGAAGTTCCAAAACTGTCGTCGTATCCGAAGCCGATGTGGAAGTGATAATCAAATCGCCATAGGCAACCTGGCGGGCAGGTTCTGTTCCTTCGCTTACGAAGAAAACGCCCATGTGATCGATGAATTTACCCGCAGCAAGAGCAGTTACTCCTGGTTCAAAAGTAGCAGGAGTGGCAATTTTAGCAGGAGTGAAGCCGGATGCCAGTAACGAACGGATTTCCGCTTTTTGCTGGATGTTCGTTGTGCTGTTATGACGAGCAATCGCCTCGCCTTTTGTGATTTTCTCCGTTCCGAAGTAAACGCGGCTGTCTTCAAAAGTGACATTTCCGGCGTCATCCGTAATGGTGCGTAAACCGCCCATCATTTCAGCTACTTCGATAGAGTTCTGATCGAGAACAATTTGCGCTTCTGCAATTGCAAAAGCCATTTGGCGAATCATGTCGCCCATTGGCACGTCAAGAAGTTCCTGACCAATGCGTGGTTTGGTGTTTTCAAACATACGTTGTTGTTTTTGTGATTATTAAATTGGTTAAGCTGTTGTGTCTTCTTCCGCACTGAGATTGCGCAGGAAGGCGACTAAATTTTCAGGTGGAGGCAGAGAAACCATGCGCGCAGCAATACTCGAAGAAGCCGAAGCCGATTGATCGAATTTGCGGGCATAACCTGCACTGATGCTGGCTGAAAACATTTTTGTTTCTACCGAAGCCGAACCTGAAACGTCCACAGCAATGGATTCTGATAAGGAGAATTCCATTTTTGCTTCGAAACTTGCCTCTGTAAAGGTGTAGAAGCTGGGAACAAATCCTAAATTGAGTAAACTCATTTGATTCCCGCCGATGTCTACCTTCTCGGAAGCCAGCTTTTTAAGCATATCGATGGAATTGCTGTCCAATGCTGCTTGAGCGGTTGCTATTGAAAGCCCCATGTTTTCAATCATTGTTGAAAGCGGGGAGTTCGTCAGCGTGTTTGTGATGGTTCCGATTACTGACATAACTTAAGAATTGAAAGTGATTACTCCGTTGGCGTATTGACGAAAACGTTTTGAAGGAATACCACAAATCCTTGAGGAGCAGGAACCGAAACCAATCGTGCGGACATAGAAGCATTTCCTTCCATGGACATTTCAAACTGACGCGACATTCTGAAATCTACGCTCGCTCCAAGGGCAAATGTGTTATCCTGCGATTTTTTGCTGGTGCTGTCGCTCAGAATAGATTGCTCATTTTTGGTTTTCGATGAAAGGAAACTGTCAGAACTTTCTGTTCCTTCGCTGCTGCTTTCTTCGTTGCTGTCAACAGCAATTTCTTCTGATTGATTGGTAAACATCGAGAATTTCACGATGGCCTCATCATCAAGCAGGTAGTGAAACTCCTGAGCCGTTATTTCGAAAGAATGGTTCGTAGCCTGCGTTTTAGCCGAAGCAAATAATTGATCGAAATCAGAATTTGTTACGGACAAACTGGTGGAACCATATTGCACATTCAAGACATTAAATTCAGATACTGAATTGTCATCCGCATAGACGAATTTGTTGGCACTGGTAGCTGTTTTGGCAGGCGTTGCGTTCTTCGTTACATTTCCTTCAACAAAAATGATGTAATCAGCATCCAGTTTGATGCCGGCATAACGTTTCAGTAAATCACTTCCTCCTGGTCCGTTTGTTACGGCATCAATTTCAACATTTACAAGACCATTGTCTCCGAAGATATGATCGCGAACCTTTTCAGCACGTCTTTTTGCAAGACTTTTGTTTGCCGGACTGTCTCCTCCTTTCGGATCAGTCATTCCTGTAATCACAATGCCGGCATCCGGATTACTGTTCTGTACCAATCGCAGGATTTGGTGAATCAGCTGATGCTTGTTGTGGTTTTTATTTGTGAACGAACTGCCTCCTGAAAAGGGGTGTGTTAACGGATTTACATCCTGGCTTCGTTTCAGATCCGTGTTGTAAGTGATCTCGTCACTGTTAAAGCCGAAATAGATCGTACTGGAGATTTCATCCCAGGTACTTCCGTTATAGAAATGTAAATTCCCTGTTTTACTCAAACCGTAAATCTGACCTCCGGACACAGATAATGCACTGGTCAAACTTGCATTGAATGTACTTGCAAGCGGAAAACTGGTTGTTGGTCCGGAAGAACCTCCTCCGTCTACATCAATGGTTCCGCCGGCTGCCTGATCCTGGATTTTCAGAACCCCGATTCCACTTGTGATGTAATGCAATGCCGGTTCAATACGTAAATATCCGCCGTCCATCCATACATCCACACCACGACTTTGATTGCTGGTCAGTTTTCTGGATTGGATTTCATCGTAAACCTGTTCAACAGAAGCCTTCTCAATAATGTCGTGTTTGAATTTCTCAATACGACTTCTTGCCTGAAGCTCTTCGTTTTGTTTAACAAGCTTGTTGTTTATTTTAATTGCTTTTTTCTCTTTGGCGCGGAAACTCACCTGTCTGGAGGTTTTGTATTCCTCACTTGTTTCCGAGTAGTTGTCTTTACTCAGGAAATTATGAGAATCTTCGGAGTATCCTTTTTTGTTGGCGAGTTCGATATCCAGTCCGAATCCGAATTCCAATGATTCTTTCAAGGCCATTTTGAGGTTGATGCTGGCGCTGATGTCTGCATATTGGAATGCGTAAAAGACCGGAGCGAATCCCAATTCCAACAAAGAAACACCGTTGATCTGGGTTTGAGCCAGTTTGATAGCCTGGGCTATCGAGTTGTCATCTAGTTTCTGTTGAGCTTCGGCAATTCCCAGAGCAAGGTTTTTAAAGATGTCGCTGACATCAACCTGCTGCAGGATGGAAGCTCCATCACTGAATTTGGTTAAATCACTCATAGATTATTTGTTTTTAGTGTTTCGCACAAAGCGTGCAGACAATCATGCTTGTCGTCCTACGAAATGATCAGGCGTGAATGGTAGGTCCCGGTCTTTCCCGGGATGAATAATGGTGCTCGTCTATCATTTGTGGAGGCAATCAAACTGCCCGCACACTTGTGTGAAACGTGGTTAGAACGGATTGATCATTTCCGGCAGGTTAACTGCTATTTTTTCGTTGACATTTTCCTTACGAACCGTAAAATAATGATGTCGGTTTTGTAGGTCGCGCACTTGCTTTGGGGTAAGTGTGTAACCTCTTCGAAGCCAGTTTAAGAGCTCTCGACTTAAGGGCAAGGGCAATTTGTCTGCTTCTTTGAGGGCTGCGTCCAGCGCCTCAATTGCTTCTGATTTTTCATCCAGGTAAACGTGCTGGATTCCTTTCCGTTCCCAGAGCGATGCCAGGTACTTTCTGAACCACTCGTCTGATCGTTCGGCTCTTTGGGGAGTCAGGAAGTCGATGCTTTTATCACAGAACGTGATCACTTCTTCGTGTGCTTCCATGAATTCCAGTGTTTCCATTGCGCACAAACTGTAATGACGCAGGAATACTTCCGAATTTTCCACGGTTTGACACATACGCATGGCTTCTTTGTAGTGACGCAATGCTTCCTTGTAATCTCCTTTTAAGGCCAGAACTTTTCCGTTTTCAGCGATTTGAAGGTGGAGGTTAGGTTTTTTCTCATTCATGGCTCCTTAGTATTCGTATTCAACTTCACATCCGATGTATTCCAGTTGTTTTTCAAGGAATCTGCTCAAAATGCTTTCAAGTGCAAGCGGAGCTTTCCAAACGGCGGAAGAAGTGTCGAGTGTCACATCTTTATAAAATCGGTTCAGGATTTCCCGGGTTTTTCCTGAGTCGGTGATGTTACTGACAGAAATAGAATACTTTCCAAAAGGAATCTGTTCTTCGGAACATTGCAGGCCGGCTTGCTTATACAAGACCAATTTTTCCTGAAGCGTTGCATAGTTGACAGATTCGTCGAGCAGAACGGGAAGATTCGCGTGAATTTCTTCCAGAACTTCCTGCGGCATGCCGATTTCGCGAACCAGGAAGTCTGTTTGAGCAGCATTCGCAAGATCAAAATGCTCAAGGAGAATCCGGAATCTGGAATAGCTTTGATTGTAAATCTTCATTTCATGCTGGGAACGGTGGCGGTTTAAAAACTGATTCAATTGGTCGTAGTTTAGGTTGCGGACCCATCGGGTTTCTTCTGCCGGAACGGTTATTTCCAGGCTTTTGATGAGATTGATCAGTTTCAGGCGGTCGTTTTCGGCTTTTGCAGTAAATTCAATGGTGTATAAATCCAGCTTCGGGTTGCTGGCGATGACTTCCGCATCGATTCTTTTTTGCAGACTTTCTGCAGTTGCCATTGAAACGCCTCCTAAAACCACGCTTGGTTCGTTGAGCAAAAGTTGAAGTGATTCACTTTCGTTGCAGCCCAGGAATTCAGACAGCTGTTTGTTAACGGTGCTCAGTTTCACCGGATCATTGATGTATACGGCAAGATCGAGAGGATCTGTCGGCGTTGGCGCTTTTTCATCGGTATTTTGTACCAGAACTTCCAGCCCAAGTTCTGTTAAAAGACGCGATGCTTTTTCTGCCAATGCTTCTTCTGCGTGATCCAAAAATACAGCGGGTGCATTGTAAAGGATTTTAAACAGAAGTTCCTGATTAATCTCAAAAGCTTCAGAAATAGCTTTGATGACATGAGGCGTTGCCGTACCAACGGAAAGGATGATAATTCGTTTCACGATTCGATTTATAATGGTTAATATGTGAGGTTTTTCTGAGCAGTTCCCTTTCGAACTTGCTACCCTACAAAGATACTAAATCTTATTCGATAAAACAAGTAATTTTAAGAAAATATTGATTAAAAATTAATCTTTTCACTGTTTTCATCAGTAAAATCAATAGTTTTTGATTTGGAAAATAATTCTTTATTTTGATTAAAAAATAATCAATTTGAAAATGAGTGCTTTGAGAAAAGAGAAAAAAAGGGCAGCTTCGTTAAAGAAACTGCCCGGTGATTTTTGTGATGAAAGAAAACGATTATCGGAACAACTGAACGAACTTTTGTCCTTCCAATTGTTCTCCCAGGATTCCGGTCACTTTGTATTGATAGAAATAAACTCCTTCCGAAGCCGGATCACCATTTGGCATCGTTCCGTTCCATTGAAAATGAACATCGGAAGATTTGAACATCAGATTTCCCCAACGATTCGTAACGGTTACTTCCAAAGTTGCCACATTGGAACTTGCAAACTCGAAGAAATCGTTGTTGTGATCACCGTTCGGAGTGAAAATATTCGGGAACTCGATGATCATCGGCATCGCCGGTTCAATCACCGTGATTGTTACATAAGCTGTGTCCGAACAACCGTTTTGCGAAGCAATCAGCATCACGACATATTGACCGATGCTGTCATACGTTTGAGTTTGACCATTGGTATTCGTCGTATTCAGCTGCAGCCCGTTTCCGAAGTCCCAGAAATACGTATTCGCATGCTGGCTTCCGTTCGTCAGGTTAACAACCAATGGAGCAGTTCCGCTTGATGGATTAGCATGGACAACTGCTATCGGAGGTGCGATTAAGCTTACCGGAGCGCTTGTTCCCGTACAACCGTTTGCGTCCGTAACGGTTACCGTAATCGGTGAAGATGAGGTTGTTTGAATCGTTTGCTGGTTTCCGCCAATGTTCCAGGAATAACTTACGTACGGTCCGCCGGCGCTCAAAGTAGCCTGGTTTCCTTCGCAATACCACAAATTTCCGGTAATAACTGGAACTGGACTTGGACTTACAACCAGCGTCACATTTGAAATACTGTCGCAACCTCCGGATGAATTGAAGGTTTGCGAATAAACTCCCGCAGTTGTTTGAGGCGTGCCATGAATGGAAATACTTTGTCCCTGGCAAACCGAAACCGTTGAATTGGTCACAATTTGAGAAACTTCGGTGACATTTACAGCAGAACTCGTTCCCGTACAACCATTATTATCAACAACAGTAACGGTGATTCCGTTTTGAGCTGTTGTCGTAATTGTTTGAGTAGAAGCTCCGGTAGTCCACGAATATGAAGCGTACGGTCCACCGGCGCTTAAAGTGGTCTGACCTCCGGTGCAATAGCTTAGATTTCCTGAAATTGCAGGTGTTGGCAAACTGTTCACTGTAACGGTGTGCGTTTCAGAATCCGGGCAAGTTCCGTTTGTCGTGTATTGAACGGTATAAGTTGTTCCTCCTGCACCATTCGAAATAGCACCTGTTGAAGCGTTGATTGTGGCTCCGTCAGTCGGAACAGGGTTGAACGCAAATGTTCCTCCCGGAGTAACGATTCCTGTAGCACTGTTTGGAGAACCCTGACAGTAATTCGTCAATGTAAAGGATGCATCATCAATGCTTCCGGGACCGGTAAGTGTCGCAAATTCTACAGCCGGACAACCGGAACCGCCGGAAGTAACAACTGCAAAATTGTTGATTGCAACAGAAGGATCAGTTCCCACACCGTCATCATTATTGACCCATCGGATAGCAAGACGGAGATTCGGAATGTTTTCACATGCGGCCGGAAGAGCCGTTGAATAAGCAGACCACAATCCCTGCGGAGAACAGGCTCCCGTTCCGGAAAATAAAGCTCCGCCTAATTGTGTCCAGCCTGAACCGGTATTGTACCAAACGGTCGCCTGATCGTTCGGAGCATCTCCCTGAGCGATGTAGTCAAATTGTAAGGTCAGATTGGATTGTCCGGTAGTGTTGATCGCCGGACTTTCAGCTTGTCTGTTGGTTTGCGGACAGAATAATAGTCCGCACAATCCGCCGGCATCGTAAGCGGCACCGCCATTCGGGTTGAAAACGCTTGTAATGTGAAGTGTAGCGTCTCCGTTTCCGGCAACTCCACAACCTCCGGGTGCAACACCACCTTCATCGTCGTCTACTTCGAAGTAGTTCGGATCAGCTCCTTCCGCACCTGTTGAGGTATTTAAGTTCCAGTTACTTGCTCCGTTTTCGAAATCTTCGGAGAACAATTGAGTGCTTGAACCGTTTACATCCGTGACATGAAGTGAATACGTTCCGCCGCATAAATTACTGATTGTTGCAGCGTTCGTTCCGATCGGATTGTTGGAAGCATCGTACCATTGATAGGTGTATGGCGGATTTCCTCCCGATACCGTTGCCGTAATCGAACCGTTACAGCCTGCACCACACGTTGGATTCACCACCTGCATATTGTCGATACTTGGTCCTCCGATACTTCCTACAGATTGGTTTCCGGTACTTTGGCAGCCGGAATTATCGGTTACAATGATCGCATAAGATCCTGCGGTAAGCCCGGAGAATGTTGCGGAACTTTGAGAAGCTCCGCCATTGATACTGTACGTATAAGTTGGAGTTCCACCGTTTGGAGTAATCGTAATTTCTCCGTCAGCACTTCCACAGTTTTCTGGTGTTGCAGCTGAAGTGAACGTAAAACTGGTTGCTGTCACCGTTTGGGTCGAAGATGCCGGGCAGGTTCCGTTGGTGGTGTATTGAACCGTGTAGGTTGTTCCGGCGGTTGCATTTGAAATAGCACCTGTTGAAGCATTGATGG
>NZ_JASLCN010000267.1 GCF_030151805.1 Fluviicola sp. | reverse complement strand
GAATGCATGGATTTACCGTGTAGACCCTGCTACGGGAACTGCTCAGCAAGGTGCAGTAATTTCAGGGAAATCAATCCAGTGCTTCTTTAAATACTGATCATTGGTAATTGATAGTAGGTTGAAAAGCTGCCGGGAAACCGGTGGCTTTCTTTTATCTCATAATTTAACATGGGGAGCAGAAAAGATTTCTAATTTTGCATTCAAAATCCGACAAATGAAATCTGTAACTCTCCTTCTTGCGATAGTTCTCGCTTTCCCCCTTTTTTCTCAGGATAAACTTGAGATTTGGAAGCCGAATAAAAAAGGTTCGTTTTACATCTATTGGGGATGGAACCGCGGAGCGTATACCAAGTCGGACATCACCTTTACAGGGAATTCCTATAATTTTAAATTGAACAATGTCATTGCCAATGACCGCCAGTCGATTTTCCGTGCGAATTTGTACCTGAATCCGGCTACCATGACCATTCCTCAGTACAACCTGCGTTTGGGCTATTATTTTAAGGACAAGTACGAAATCTCCATCGGTTCCGACCACATGAAATATGTGATGAAGAACTACCAGACGGTCAAAATGGACGGACATATTGAAAACTCAGGAACTCCTTACGACGGTGTTTACAACCACCAGGATATGTACCTGGATACTTCGTTTTTGTTGTTCGAACACACGGACGGATTGAACTACCTGAATGCAGAAGTTCGCCGCTCAGATGCGCTGATCAATGTGAAACATTTCAATTTGAGTGTAAACGAAGGAGTTGGTTTTGGCTTACTGGTTCCGAGAACCAATACCACTTTATTGGGGAATCCGCGCCACGATGAGTTTCATTTGGCAGGATATGGATTGAGCTTGGTAGGGGCATTGAAGTTAAGTTTCTTCAAGTACTTCTTTATTCAAAGCGAAGCAAAATACGGATTCATTCACATGCCGGATATCCGCACAACCCGAAATCCGGCCGACAAGGCAAAACAGCATTTCTTTTTCATGCAGTACAACATCGTGTTCGGAGCACAGTTTCAGTTAACGAACCGCGTGAAAAAGCATTAACGTTTTAATCTAAAAAGAGAAACCGCAGTTTATCGCTGCGGTTTTTTGATTTATTGAGAAGTAATCTTGAAAAACTGACGGATCATTTCCCGATCCCAATGTTGATACAGCTTATTGTTCCGGCTGTTGTCCCTGTGCTGAATCTCCAGAAATCAGTGCAGGAAAAGATGTTCCCGTAGCTGGTATCGTAATAAAAATATGAACCGGTAACCGAATAGTATTCCTCTATGATGGTAGTGGGAAGAGGAGGCATGCCTGAATTTGCTACCAGGATTACAAAATCTGAACTATTGGTTAGTACGGGATTGGCATACCACATATCAGATTTGTTGCATTGAAAAGATGCTATTCTGGTATAGGTTGGATAAATTCCCGTCATTCCTGTTTTTTTGTAAACAGCATAAAAAGAGGTCGCTGTATATGGTCCATTCGAACAATCTTTTACCTGCCATCGGATTCGGTTCTGATTGTATTGGGGAATAGTTGGGAACCGATCGCAGGCATAACCCAGAAGGCAGGCAACATCTACTTGCGTATTCGCGAATTTCGGTTCCGGACAGGCTTTCGTTTGAACAGGAGTTTTTTTTTCTTTTTGTTTCGAAATAACAGTGTCTCTGGTCTCTTTCTGACACGAATGGAAGCTGAATGCTCCGAATAGAAGGCCTCCCAGAGTTAGGGATAAAAAAAGTGATTTTCTCATACTAATGAATTTATGGTTGAATCCAAATTAGAGAAAGGTATCGATGACCAAAAGCCGGTTTGTATACTCGTAGTTTTATTTTGTATAAACGAATGCGAAGTGTGTATAAGTGTTTTTACAGATGGATCACTTCATTTTCTTCTCTGAAAAAAGTAAGATTTTCGGATTTCCTGCCTGACCTTCATTGGAAATGTACAGATCTCCGTTCGGCATCACAGCTATTCCTTCTGCCTTGTTGAATTTCAAGGGATCAAGCACTTCCAGGTGTTTGATCGCTCCTGTTTGATCGAATACGAACAAGTAATAATCCGAAGCACTCAGCACATAAAGCAATTTGGATTTGGGATGAATATAAATTCCTGAGAGTTGGAATTTGAGCGCCACATCCTGTTCATTCGGATTTTTCTTGCTGGGTTTGGTGGGAAGTTCGATGTTGTTTTTCTTCGCAAATTCCTTCATGATAGTTATATCATACACGTAAAGCGGTTCTTTCTGCAAGGTGTTGCTTTTAAGGTCAAAAGCATAAATCGTTCGTAAGTTTTTATACTCCGCTCCTTTGGCAATTTTACTTTTTGAGCCGATCAATAAGCGTTTGTTTGCTTTGTCATAGCACAATCCTTCATTATCCTTGTTCGGAATTCCGGTTTGAATGGAATCAACCTGGTGGCGATCTTTTTCGAAATTGTGAATCCGAAATAAAACACCGTCGCTGCGAAGAACATACAAGTCTTTTCCGGCCGGAGCAATTCCTTCATAATCTCCCGGTCCTGCGAAAACAATCTTCCGGATCACTTCCTGCTTTTTCAGATCGTAAATAAAAGCAATTCCTTCTTCATCCTGAATACAAACCAGTGTTTTTGAATCAATAATACTGATACCCGAAACCTCTCTCAATTCAGGAGGAAGAATGATAAGTTTGTCCTCTTGTTTCAAGTGATAGGGAATGTTGTCCTGGGCATCGGTAATATAAACCGCTCCGATAATAAATAAAAGACTGATTGCTACAATGCGTTTCATACCTTAAAATTAGAAAAGTACTTTATGGGCGAGCACGTATTTAAGATGTATTAACGAATGCTATTGACCGGAAGTCATTTCATGGTATAGCTTCGCGCTTCGGATTAATTCCCGAAGTTCTTTTTTCTTCAACAGCGTTTTGGAGATTTCCACGTACCGGGTTTTCTTTCCGGTTCCGGTCAATAAACCGTGCTTATTGGAAAGTTCTGCTCCTTTGCTGAAGGAAAGTTTGAGACCTTGCCGGGAGGGAAGCAATACGCACACCATGCCTTTGTAGCCGGGACCGTAACTGAATGCGAGCATTTTAGCGGGAATATCCAATTCCTGCTGACTGTCCGGTAATTCTTGTTCAAGTAAGAATTGAGTTGCGAGAAATAGTTCCTTAACGGTTTGTGAGTAGGCTCCGAGAAAGATTGCTAAAGAAGGGTTCATTACAAATCGAATTTCCGTTGGTTTAAGTCTTTGAATTTACTCACCTTTTGGATGTAAAGCGCCCATAAAATACTTCCCCTGTAAAAACGGATAGGAGCCTTCGTGTCGCGTTTTTTCCATTTTTTCCGTTCCCGGATACTGGATGGAAAATGCTTGTAGAAAGACATGTGCGCCCTGAAAACAGCCCAGAAATGCGGAAATTGACCTCGAAGTAAAAACACGAATGCAGCCAACGCATCAAAACAAAGTCTGCGGAAAAGAACATAGGTTAACCCGTTTCGCTGATTTTTATGGATCATCAACAGACTGTTCCTGAAATTCAAAAAAGTCTTTTTCGGATTCATGTAGTTCAAAGTACCTCCTCCTACATGATACACGACACTTTCCGGATTGACTTCAAAATAGAATCCCAATCGTTGGATTCGCCAGCATAGATCAATTTCTTCCATGTGTGCAAAGAATCGTTCATCCAAACCTCCGGTTTCCCAATACAAGTCCGCACGAATCATTAAACAGGCTCCTGTTGCCCAAAAAATCCGGGATGGATAATCATACTGACCTTCGTCTTTTTCCACGTGATCCATGATTCTCCCACGACAAAAAGGGTAGTGGTATTTATCAAGAAAACCTCCGGAAGCACCGGCATGTTCAAAATTGCCTTTGATCTTGAACGAATGAATCTTAGGCTGACAGCCCGCAACCTGCGGATTTTTCATTGTTTCAACCAGGGGGAAAAGCCAGTCTTTACTGACTTCTACGTCGCTGTTCAACAACATGTAATAATCAGCTTTTACCCGTTTTAAAGCATCATTATATCCTTTGGCAAAACCACCGTTCGATTCATTGACCACAATTTCCAGGTCTGGAAAATGCGTCTTTGTCCATGAAACGGAATCATCCGTTGAGGCATTGTCTGCCAGAACCACCCGAAAAGGTTTCGAGTACTCAATCACTTGTGGAAGAAACTGTTCTAAAAAGTGTTTACCATTCCAGTTGAGAATGACAACGGCGATGTCAGGATATTGCACAGATAGTTTTAGTCTTGTTTGTAATAATAGCCGCTATTTGTACCAAATTGACCGGATCCGGTAGAACTGTCAACACTTTGGCCGGAATTGTTTCGCTTAACCAGCATTTCCTGCCACTTGTAGTTTTGTTGTTCTCCAACCATATCGGAATGAAGCAGACGATAAGCGTTATTTACCAAATCCGGGTTGTAGAATACAAAACGTTTGTTGCTGAACGTTTTGATCTTGTAGTAATGCCAGATTTCGTAAGGATATTCGGAAGGGGAAGTTTCTCTTACAATAATGGTGTTCGGTTGCCCGTATTGCAGGTAAACACGTCCGCGATCAGTTTCAAACCCGCTTTGGAAATTGTTTCCGTAGTTTGCTTCAACCAGTATCACATTTCTTTTGTAAATCATCCATTGATTGTAAGCATCATTTCCGGCAGTCTGAATCCAGAATTGCTGAATATGCTTGCGACACAAATCAGGACTGTTTGCTTTCAATGTTTTAATGATTGATTTCACTTCTGCAGGTCTTGCAATCGGAATTAGACTTCCCAGGTAGTATTTCAGGGAATCATCCGTAAGAGAAGCCTGGAAAGCTGGGTTTAAGATGATGTCTTCTACATTTTCATCCTTGAGTTCAATGTCGTTGATGCGTTCAAAAAAGTAATCTGCGGGTTGTCCGATCGTTTTGCTGTTTTTATCAATAATTTCCAAAGTCAGGTGATAAGACCCGGAAGGCAGTTTGGAAATGTCCATATTTCTGAAAACGGGAACTACCGGACCGGGTTTGATCTTCGTGAAACGGGAGAAACCGGGCATAATTTGATTGGTTTGTGAAGAAACAACCTGTTGTCTTAAACCAAAGGTACTGTCCTGGATGAGATTGGTATTGTACAATTCCACATAATAAGGAATCCGCGTCATTGACTGGCTGTAAAAGTTTGAAATGCGGGGAATAATCTCATAACCACTTTTTTGGAAAGGAGATGCCAGATTACTGCTCGGTGTGGCAACTTCGGCAATCAAAATATCTGAAGTAGCTACTTTGGAAGTGATTTCATCAACATGAATATCCAGTTGTCCTTCCAGTGATTTTCCTTTTGAAAGAATATCCTTTAACGTCAAATGAGCGGTATAATTCCCGGGTTGAAGCGGAATGTGCAGGTTATCAAAAAAATCTTCTACGATTGAATCGCGCATTTTGGGACTTTCCAGCACAAAACCGTCAACATAAACAGTATCACCGCTCGGCTGGCTGGTAATAATCGTTGATACGGCAATCTTTGCCTGTAAAACGGAATCAACCGGAGCAAATTGAATGGTATAAGCGACGAATTGAAATTGCAAATCAATGTATGGACCCTGCTCTGGTGAATAATAGCTTTTATAATCAATAAAAGCTTTCATTTGATTTTTCTGTCCAAACGAATTTGAGACGAGAACAAATAATGGGATTATCACCAAACATAGTTTTTTCATAGTATAAATATGTAACGTAAAATTAATGAATTTGGCTGGGTTTATCGAAAATGATTCTTCAGAAATAAAAAATCATTGATTAAACGGTACTGATTTTCAGATAACAAGTAAATAACTTTTATTTTTTTTTCAATGAACACTTGCCAAAAAGGAAAATAGCACTACTTTTGTCGCGGAGAGTTGGCAGAGTGGTCGATTGCGGCGGTCTTGAAAACCGTTGTACCGAGAGGTACCGGGGGTTCGAATCCCTCACTCTCCGCAGGAAATTGAACCCGTTTCAGCACTGCTGAAACGGGTTTTTTCTTTGGGGTATGTTTGGGAAGAGATGCGACGTGTTCCCAAACAAAAAAACGGAAGTTTTCGCCGAAACGAAAAGATTCAACCGGATCGCCAATTCCCGCTTTGCTCAGTATTTTCAATCAATACCAAACAGGCTTTCTTGCAATCACTGTTGCCCGTGATACAATCCATTTTCAAATTGATGTGAAAAAATGCCGGATTCTGACTATCTTAGAATCTGACTCGATATCATGATGCAACACGTTTACACAATTACTGGCATGGACTGTGATGGCTGCCGGGAAAAAGTTGAAAAGGAGCTAAATGCTTTAACAGGTATTTCCGCTAAAGTGTCTCTTGATCCGCCAGGAGCGGTTATCTCAATGGAACACCATGTTCCCGTATCGGAATTGCAGGAAGCAGTATCCAGGGCGGGAAATTACACGATTGAAATGGAGCATTCCGGAGATAAAGCCGGGAATCGTCAGGAGCACATGCATGTGAAGACAGATGAGAAACACCATCATCAAAAGCAGTCGGCTGCTAAAATACCAACCGGGGAAGGAGTTTATTATTGCCCGATGCATTGCGAAGGAGATAAAACCTATCACAAACCCGGAAATTGTCCGGTTTGCGGGATGGATCTGGTGTTGCAGCCTTCCTTGCAAAAGAAGACCGGATTTACCTGTCCGATGCATCCTGAAATTATCCGGAATGAGTCGGGAGCTTGTCCAATTTGCGGGATGGAACTTGTACCGATAAATGGGGATGCGGAAGAAGAAAATAAAACCTATACGGATCTTTTAAAGAAATTCAAAATAGCGGTTATATTCACGCTTCCCATTTTTATGGTTTCGATGACCGAAATGATCCCGCACAACCCGTTGTTTCAGTGGATGCATTTGAAATACTGGAATTGGGTACAGTTCGTGCTTTCTCTCCCCGTTGTCTTTTATGCAACCTGGATGTTCTTTGAACGGGCCTGGAGATCCATCATGACCAGGAAACTGAACATGTTTACGCTTATTGGAATCGGAGCCGGTGTGTCATGGATTTTCAGTGTGCTTGCATTACTACTGCCCGGCATATTTCCTGATGAGTTTAAAACACACGCCGGAACAGTGTATGTTTATTTTGAAGCAGCGACGGTTATCCTCACCCTGGTGCTATTGGGGCAGTTATTGGAGGCAAGAGCTCACAGCAGAACGAACAGCGCTGTTCGGGAATTGCTGAAATTGGCTCCCAACAAAGCAACTATTATCAAAGACGGAAAGGAAGAAGTCGTAGACATAGATACTATTCGTGTAGGTGACTTGCTACGCGTGAAACCGGGAGAGAAAATTCCGGTCGACGGGAAGATCGAAGAAGGCGAGGCGGTTATTGATGAGTCAATGATTTCAGGAGAACCGCTTCCGGTGGAGAAAAGGAAAGGTGATCCGGTGAAAACCGGAACCATCAATAAAAACCGGACCTTTGTGATGGTTGCAGAAAAAGTCGGGGCAGAAACGCTGCTTTCACAAATAATCGAAATGGTCAATAATGCCAGCCGTTCCAAAGCACCAATTCAAAAACTGGCAGATAAAATTTCGGGATACTTTGTTCCGATTGTTGTGCTGATTGCTGTTGCGACCTTTATCGTTTGGGCTGTTTGGGGGCCGGAACCTTCGTATGTTTACGGATTTGTAAATGCGATAGCGGTATTGATTATCGCTTGTCCCTGTGCGTTGGGATTGGCCACACCAATGTCGGTTATGGTTGGCGTTGGTAAAGGAGCGAAATCGGGAGTACTGATAAAAAATGCCGAAGCGCTGGAAAAAATGAATGCGGTAGATGTGGTGGTTATTGATAAAACAGGAACCGTTACCGAAGGCAAACCATCTGTTGAGAAAGTGGGGGTTGTGGAAAACACGCTCACGGAAACAGCTGTTTTGGAACGCCTGGTGGCAATCAATAGTAGTAGTGAACATCCTTTGGCACAAGCGATTCTGCATTACGGAAAGGAAAAAGGGGTTGTGGTAAAGCCGGTGACAGATTTTGAGGCAGTTGCAGGGAAAGGAGTGAAGGCACGATTGAATAACGAAGATTTGGCTTTGGGAAACAGAACGCTGATGGAACAATTGAATTGTGTAATTGCTGCAGATTTGGAAACTCAGGTAATTGAGGCGCAAAAACAGGGGAAAACGGTTTCTTATTTGTCTGTGGGGAAAGAAGCGGTTGGTTTCGTTGTGATTTCCGATAAAATAAAGCCAACCAGTAAGGCTGCGATACAAAAATTACATGATAAAGGACTTCAGGTAATGATGTTAACAGGTGACAATGAAAATACGGCCAGAGTCGTAAGTGAAAACCTGGGATTGGATGGTTTTAAAGCGCAGATGTTGCCCGAAAACAAATTGCAGGAAGTACAAAAACTGCAACAGGAAGGAAAAAAAGTCGCAATGGCGGGTGATGGTATCAACGATGCTCCGGCATTGTCGCAGGCAGATATCGGTATCGCGATGGGAACAGGAACTGATGTCGCAATTGAAAGTGCGGATATTACCCTGGTTGAAGGAGATCTTATGGGGATTGCAAAAGCAAGATCGCTGAGTGAAGATGTCATGAAAAACATCAAACAGAACCTGTTTTTTGCTTTAGCATACAATGTGCTGGGAATTCCGGTTGCAGCAGGTATTTTATATCCGTTTACAGGATTACTGCTTTCACCGATGATTGCTGCGCTGGCTATGAGTTTCAGTTCAGTCTCCGTGATACTCAATTCACTCCGCTTAAGAAATAAAACATTGGCTTGAATTTTCTACCGCAAATGCACAAATTTCAGCTCGGCTACCGCGCTCGCTAACTGAATCATTCGCTATGTGTTCTATGTGCACTATGTGGTAAAAATCCCTTGAGTCCTTACAAAACATAGCGACTGTAAAGTCTGCTATCCTTCGTAGTAAAAAACAACACACAGCTTTCCTTCCCTCTTTGCGTTCTTCGTTACTTTGCGTTTAATTAAGTTTGGTTCTCAAGTTTAGTTCTTCTAAAAATCCTCTTGTCCTCCGTGCCTTTGTGGTAAAAATTCCCCGGCTCATCCAAAAAAAACTTGTGTCCTCCGTATAATCAATCAGATTCCGAACCTTTTCCTATCTTTAAAACATCCGGATAAAAGAATGGAAAAATGAAGCCTTCAGAGTTAATAGCCCTAATAGAGCAGCAGCAATTGATAGAGAAGACTGTTACGATTGAGCGAAACGAATTGCTGAAAACGGCAGGAACCACTGATACCAATATTTATTTTGTGGAAGAAGGAAGTCTGCGTGTTTTTGTCGTTGATAAACCGGACAGTCACCGGGAAGAAGAACGAAATATCCGCTTCGGTTACAAAAACAATATCCTCGTTTCACTTGATTCCTTTTTGACGGAAAAACCTTCCGAATTCATTATCCAGGCGATCAAAAAAACGAAGATGAAGATCATTCCCAAAGAACGTTTTATGCGTTTTCTCAATCAGGATGAAAATCATCTCCGGATTTGGGTAAAGATCATCGAAGACCTGGTGATCCAGCAAATCGAGCGGGAAAAGGACTTGTTAACCTCCTCTCCTAAAGAACGATTTGAACGCGTCTTGAAACGCAGTCCGCAATTGTTCCAGGAAATTCCGAACCGGCACATCGCCAATTATCTCCGGATGACCCCCGAAACCTTGTCGCGATTGAAAAAGTCTTGATTTGAATCAATGTTTTCTGGAATCAGATTCAGGAACTTTGTCGAAAAATAAGCACATGAAAATTTCAGCAGACACATTGATCACGGATTTGACAAATCGCACACAGCTTTGTCTTTCAAAAGCAGCGGCATTCAACGAATTGAGCGCAGAAACCCTGAATTTTAAGCGGGATGAACTCAGCTGGAGTGCCTTGGAATGTCTGGAGCATTTGAATTTATACGGGCGATTTTATCTTCCGGAAATTGCAAAAAGAATCCAACGTGCGGAATCCAAAAACAAGGAGTCGTTCAAAAGCGGCTGGCTCGGAAATTATTTTGCAAACAGCATGCTTCCCAAGGAAAAGCTCAACAAAATGAAGACTTTTAAAAATATGAATCCGTTGAACAGCCGCCTGGACAAAGAAAAGGTGATCCGGGAATTCATGCAGCAGCAGGAAGAAATTCTCCGTTTATTGAATCAAGCCCGGAAAATTGACCTGAATAAAACGAAAACAAATATCAGTATTTCCAAATGGATCAAATTGAAACTGGGAGATACGTTTCGCTTCGTGATCTTTCACAACCAACGGCATTTGGTACAGGCAGAAAAAGTGCTTAAAGGAATGGAGAATTGAAAATGTAAAATTGATAAGTACTTGCTTGAGCTTTAAAAGTGAGTTCATACTTTTTTAATTTGGTTGCGATTTGGTTGAATGGTTGGGAGTTTTGAAAAAATGATCAATCTGATTAAGAAGTAATTGAATATCCTTGTTCTGATTTTTAGTATTGTAAAAGACATTATTGATCGATTTATCATTGATCTCACCATTTTCAACCCGAAGTAAATAAGGAAATCCTTTTTTATCTTGAATACTGTATAGCGCATGTGAGATGTACTTTTTATTGAGATTGGTTATGGGGTCTTTTCCATTCAAATAAATAACTTCCACATCTTTGGGTAATTGGGGAAGAAGATTTATTTTGATGTAGCTATAACTATTTGTTCGGCTAGTGTAAACGAAGAATTTTTTCCCTTCAATAGATTGTAAATAGGCTTTATATTCTTTTTTAAACAAACGATTTTGAACGACGCTATAAATAATTAACGGTACAAAAACAGGTGAAAGGACAATTAATGCTCCTCCCATAAGGACAAATACAATAATCACGATAATTGCGATGAGAATGATTTCCATTATTGTTTAGGATGGTTTAATGAATCCAAATTGACTCAGTACTTTTCTTGGTGATGAGAACTACCAATTCGTATTCCGATAGCTATAAGAGCGCAATTCATAAATTCGTAATTCGGCATTCATCATTCGTAATTACCCAACCCGTGTTCCGTTTTTCACCGCCCTTTCCGGTTGCAAAAGTGTTACTTCCTTGTTATCTCCGATTCCGCCCAACACCAGGCATTCGCTCATCATATTGGCAATTTGTTTCGGAGGAAAATTAATGACTGCAACGATTTGTTTTCCGATCAGTTCTTCCGCCTGGTACAAAGCAGTGATCTGAGCAGATGTTTTACGGATTCCGAACTCTCCGAAATCGACGGTGATTTTGTACGCAGGATTGCGCACCTCTTTGAAAATTTCAGCGGAAATGATTGTTCCAACGCGCATTTCCACCTTCATGAATTCGTCCCAGGTAAGTGAATGGTTCATTTTTTTAATATTTATTTTTTCAGTTAATTGAAATGACTTGTGTCAATTGGTACACTCGACTCGTCCAAAAAGCCTTGTGTATTTGTGGTAAAATTCCCGCTCAGCTCATCCAAACTTGTTTTACTGTTTTACCTTCTTTCCGGTTTTATCAATGTAGAACCATTGGTCACTTTTCCAGGAGTGATGCTCCAGGTCATCTTTTACCGTTTCACAATTCAAGGCAACTTTTGCTTTCCCGTTTTTAAATGGATAGGCACAAGTGTATTTTGCTTCGACTACAACCTTTCCGGTGGGATCCGCATAACCGATCTTGCCGTTTCTCACAATTCGGAATAGCCCGTCATAGATGTAATCCGGACCATTGTCAAAGATGTAAGCCTCAAAGATGATTTCTTTGTTTCTGTTCACGGCAACCATTCCATGGTCTTTGAATCGCTCATCCGAAACGTACGCAAAATTGGTGAAGATATCACTGAAACAATTGTCAAATTCTCCGGCAGGAATCATTGTGTCACCGGCCTTGTTGACATATGCATAAGGCGCTCCGTATTCGAACTCTCCGTTGGAAGTGCAGTACAAAGTGTCCGATGAAGGAATGACGTCCGCATAGACTGTTTCCCCGGAATCTGAATTCGGAATGGTTTCTTGTTCCTCCGGTTGAGTGGTACAAGCTGCGGTAAGTAATAACAAATAAAAAAATGTGCGTTTCATAATTGTTGTTTTGGGTTTCGGGATGGATTGACAAAACTGATCCGAAGTTTTGTGTCCGAAACCAGCTCCTGAAATTACAAAAGTTCCTCTGATTCCTGCCCCAAAACGCTACAAATCCTCAATTCAATACTTGCCAAAGTCAAAATAATCAGGATTTCGAAAATAAAATAAGTGACTCCGATAGCGCTTAACTGATTCAAGAATTGAAGGAGGAATGCGCTTGTAAAGAGGCAATAAATCACATTCAAAACACCGATCAGAAAGAGCAGGCGCGGCCAATTTCTACGAGCAAAAAAATAACAGCATAAGGAGTAAACAGCAAAAATTAGGGCAACGAATGAAAGCGGAGTCAAAATGCATTTTGGCATTCCGAAGAATCGTTCAAAAGCTGTGAGTACAATGCCTAAAAAGAATGCAGAAACAGCAGCTCCGATTCCGTCGATCAGGAAAATGAGTTTGGGTTTTGCTGCTAATCGCTTTGTAAGCTTTCCGAATAAAAACATCTTTCTGCAAATCGTTAAAAAAAATCCCCGGTCATTGAGCGAAGTCGAAATGCCGGGGATTGTTCATGTTTTGATCATTCTGTTATCTGCCAAGTAAAACGTCGACTGCTTTCTTCAATTGAGCGTCTTCGCCTTTCAGCATGGTGTTGTAATCGTTTGCTACTTTGTAATCAGGCTCGCACTGGTTGTTTTCGTAGTATTTTCCATCCATGGTCATCACTCCGACCTGTGGAATTCCGAATACCAAAGAGTTGTCCTGCAGATTTTCCCACCAAACGGCAGTTCCTGTTCCAGGTACCGGCATTCCGATCAGTTTCCCGATTCCCAATGTTTTGTAAACAACCGGGAACATGTGCGCATCGGAGTAGTTTCCTTCTCCCATTAGCACACAACTCGGCTTGGTCCATTTGGAACCCGGTTCCAAACCAATTTTCTGACCTCTCGGCACGAAATTGATGTATTGTTTTCCCGAAAGGAATGTTGCCAAATCATCGTGTAACCAACC
>NZ_JASLCN010000076.1 GCF_030151805.1 Fluviicola sp. | reverse complement strand
GGAGCAGTCACTTTCTGTTCCGGAAACTCCGTGACGTTGACTTCTACAGCAGGAAACTCGTATTTATGGTCGAACGGGGCAACCACGCAATCCATTGCAGCTACAACAGCTGGTTCGTATACGGTTCAGGTTGCCAATGCTTCCGGTTGTCAAAGTGTGGCAAGTGCAGCAACGATAGTAACGGTGAATCCAACACCTGCGATTTCGTTAGGAACCGTGACGAGTCCGACGGCTTGTGCTACAAATACCGGTTCTATTACTGTGAACGGAAGCGGATCGGGAACTATTTCCTGGTCAGGAACAGCTTCAGGTTCCGCTTCTGCGGCTTCACTTCCTGCAACGATCCCGAATCTGGGAGCCGGTTCATACAATATTGTTGTAACCAGTGGAGCAGGCTGTATCTCCAATACGATTTCAGGAAGTTTAACGGATCCGGGAGCGCCAACTCCTCCGGTGGTTACAGCAAGTTCGGCTGTTTTGTGTCCGGGAAGTACAATCACATTAACGTCGTCTTATTCCTCCGGGAATACCTGGTCTGAAGGATCGTCAACACCGGCAATTACTGTTTCGTCTGCCGGAACGTATACTGTTTCGGTTTCAAATGCAGGATGTGTTTCCACTTCCGAACCGATGACCATTATTGCTGCAACTCCGTTTACAGTCAATGCGGGTTCTGATCAAAGCGTGTGCGCCGGAACTTCCGTTACTTTAACGGGAACTTCTTCCGGATCTCCGGCTTTGACCTGGAGTAATGGTGTGCAAAACGGCGTTTCCTTTGTTCCAAACGGAACGACAACGTATACGCTGACAGGAACGGATGCAAGCGGATGCCAGAATACAGATCAGGTAACTGTAACGGTGAATGCGAATCCGAATGTGAGTTTGGGTGCTTTGAGCCAGGTTTGTACTTACACTCCTGTTTTCACATTGACAGGTGGTTCACCGCTCGGAGGAAATTATTCAGGAACGGGAGTGAATGCAGGGAACTTTAATCCTGCGGTAAGTGGTGCGGGAACTTTCCCGATAACCTATTCTTACACGGATGGAAACGGTTGTTCGGGAACTGCTCAGTCGAGCATTGTAGTGGATGCGTGTTTATCGCTTTCGGAACAAGACAAAGAGCAGCTGCTTGTTTACCCGAACCCGACTTCAGGAATGATTACGCTGGTTTCGGACGTTCCTTACCAATCTGTGGAAGTCATTGATGCTGCCGGAAGAATTGTATGGAAGTCAGAACCAACTTCTTTTGAAAAAGAGCAGGTGATTGATTTGACGGGAATCTCCAATGGTCAGTACGTTCTTCAGGTAAAAACGCAAAGCAGTATTCATAATTATAACGTGGTTGTGAGCAAATAAAATTAACCACTACTACTAAGAAGGCCGACCCGTAAGTCGGCTTTTTCTTTTTTCTTAATTTTGATTCAAAGATTCACCCGAAATGAAGAAACTAAAGATTAACGGTCACGGACACATTTTACCGGAACCATTCGAGATTCCAAGATTTATGCGCGAAAAAAAGCTGTTCTGGATCGACGATGACAAAAAGTTCATGAGACAGGATGATTGGTCGCGACCGATTACGGATCCGAGTTTCTTTTTCAATGAGAAAATCGAATGGATGGAACGACATGGCATTGATCACGGTGTGATGCTCAATTTATCCCAGGTGTATTGTAATGGCTGGTCGAGGCAAGATACCTTCGATGCTGTTCGCTGGCAAAACGATTTCAATGCAAGCGTTCAGGAGAGAAGACCGGACAAATTCACGAGTGGTTTTGTGGTTCAGCCGCTGCACCTGGATGATGCTTTGAATGAAGTTCGCCGTTGTGTGGAAGATCTGAACATGAATGTGCTTTGTTTGCCGACCCATTTCCTGGATAAAAACAATGAATGGCTTTCTGTGGTGGATGATTCGACGCTTCCGTTATTTGAATTGGCGAATGAATACAAACTGGCGATTGAAATTCATCCGTATGACGGTGAAAAAATGGTTGCTTTGAAAGATATGTACTGGCGTTTCCATTTGGTCTGGATGATGGCACAAACCGCAGATACCTTGCACATGTATGCATTGAAGGATTTCGTGAATAAATACCCGGATATCCGCACGTGTTTTGCGCACGGTTGTATGCTCGGACAAGCTAATTACGGAAGAAGACTTCAGGGATTTGACGGGCGCCCGGATTTGTTTACGGAAACAAGAGATCCGCGTGCAAGCCTGGGGCATCCGAACTTATTTTTCGATACTTTGGTACATGATTCCTATACGCTTCAATTATTGAAAATCCGCGTGGGTTCTTCACAGATTGTTTCAGGATTGGATGATCCGTATCCTTTGGGGGAAATGGAAGGTGTTGCCAATTCTTATCCGGGAAGGGTGATAGACTTTGCTGTTCAGGTGGGGATTTTAGAAGAAAAAGAATCTGATGCCATTTGGTATGACAATGTGCTTCGCTGGTTGGGAAAGACTTCAATATAATAGTAGGATATGACATTCAGAATTCCGGTCCTTTTTATCATTTGCTTTATTCAAAGCGTGTATGCGTTTTCGCAGAACGGACAGGATTCGGTCATTCATGTTCCGATTGAATTTGCCCGCTTCGTTAAAAACACGAAACAGCATTACGGGTTTTACGAACAGACGCTTGAAAAGAAAGACGGAACTTATGACGTGCAGGTGTTTAAATCTGTTGGGAAATCTCATGCTGATCTGGTCGATTTTAAAATAAACACTGCAAAGATCGGTACGATTGATTCGGTTACGTTTTTCATTTCTTCCAATCAGCTGAAAACCTTCCGGATCAGTAAATCGAAATGTGCGCTTGCCCTGCCTCCAATGGAGAAAGATTACGAGGTACTTGCGAAATACGGGGGAAAAACGATATCCGTATTGTCTGTTTCCGTTTTACCTGTTCAGGAACAACGGATCCGGATTGTTCCGCTTGTTAAAACCAAAATCAACGCAGACAGCCTGGAAAGGGCATTGAACGGATTGTTCAAATCTGCCAATGTGCATTTTGATGTAACGCTGGAAGCACTTTATGAAAACGATGCTTTTGAAGCTGGAAAACCATTTGAAAACCCGAGTCCGGACCGCTTGAAATACACAGATCAGATGCGGCACATCCGTGATACCTACAAGCAGTTTGAAAAAGAGAAAACAGCAAATACCCTTTTGTTTTTTGTGATTCCGGAATTTGTGAACCCGAGATGGAAAGGGTTTATGGTGAAAAGCAAATCGTTGGGATTTATCACCAACAAAGAAGAGCAATCGCTGGCTGTTACCCTTGGAGACGAATACCTGAAGGGTTTTCTGAGTCTCGAATCTGATAACGAAATAGGGGAAGGCTGGAACATGGATAAGGAAGGTTGGCTGAGAGCCAATAACAATCCGGGAATCTATTCCATTATCGACGATTACGAAGAAGTGGTGACAAACAACGGTTTGGTAGCTTATTATTTTTTCGAACAAAATAAAGACGGAACGATTGTTTTGAAGAAAAGGAGTTTTTTGTCGTCGGTTATGCGCCCGATGAAGAAGAACACGTATTCCTACCATTTGCAGATAGACAATCTTTTTTACAAGACCATTTTCAGGATCAAAGGAAAGCCGTTTAATGCGTTGCATTTGCTCAGTGTCTTACTTTCTGTAGGCGGATGCATTTATGGTTTCCGGAAACTGCGGTCTTTTATCCGGACGAAAATGAAAAAGCCGCGTTTGGTTTCGTTTGTTTCGAGATTGATTCAATGGTCGGGAATGGTTGTGTTATCTTACGGTTTGATCCGTTTGGTCGATTTGGGCTATTCCTGGTTTGAAGTGACGGACGGAATCATCAAATCTTATTCGGATCTGGAGGAGAAAAAGGTGCTCGATCTCTTATTTGACAACACGCATCCTTCCAAACTGGAAGAGAAAAATATCGGTTCCGAGCTGATCATTAAGCGGAACAAGAATTACTTTCTTTACGAGCGGAAAAAAGTACTCTACTTTAAAATGAATGTTTCAAAAACGGGTGTTCCGCTGAAACTTCGTTTGATTTCAACCTCGGATTCATTGAAAGTGGCTCAATTGGAAGAACCGGTCGTTGCACAAAGTCATTACATGGTCGTGAAGATCTATTCTCCGAAAGGGAAGTGGCTGCGCGACCAGGTTTACAATCACCTGGGTGTTGATTTAACGAAGAAGCTGAACCTGGAAGATCCGCCGAAGCGCATCCTGATCTTTGTGAATGGTTATCGGCCAACTTCCCTGGGAAGCACTTTTGAAGAGAACTTTGAGGACATTAAGAAATATGGATTGGAATTTCCAAATTCCGTGAATCGTTTGTTTTCGGAAGACCGTTACAATTACTGGCATCCGTGGAAACAAATCGACGATACGTTCCGCCTGAGAATTAATCCGACGGAATACTATTACGCAGACGGGCATCATTCCGTGGCTACTTCGAATCACCGGAGTTTGCTCAATTTCACAACGAATTCAAGTATTTACCCGAAAAGATGCCAATACCCGGGAATGCATACCTGTTATACCACCAATACGGTTGGTTCCAAATTGTTCGGTTCTAAAAAAGCCAAAACAATTAGTTTACTGGCTACACGATCCAACAAAAGAGGATTCCGAGTTCGGGAGAACAGTGGGCGAATAGCCGGAAGAAATCTGTATCAAATGCTGAACGAACTTCCGAATACGTCTAAAAATGATACGTTGTACCTGGTTGTTCACAGTATGGGCTTTGCCTATTCCCAGGGAATTGTAAACCAATTGAGAGGAAAAATCAATTTTGGCGGGTATTATGTGTTGGCTCCGGAAAATGCAGAAGCAGGAGCGATTAACCTGAAAGAATGGAAACAGGTTTGGCAGTACGGAAGTAATCTGAATGCAAAAGACCAGGACGCGCCCTGCCTGCAGGATGGTGTGGCTCCGCAAACCGCTGTGAAAGGATTGAGCGAACAGCAGCGAATCTATATTCCAAAATCACTGTTCAAGCGCAAAGGGTATTTTGATTCTCACTTTATCGGTTTGTATACGTGGATTTTCAAGATTCCGCCAGGAGAAAAAGGCTATATACGACAACGGTAATTTTAAATTACGAATTACGAATTACGAATTACGAATTACGAATTACGAATTACGAATTACGAATTACGA
>NZ_JASLCN010000009.1 GCF_030151805.1 Fluviicola sp. | reverse complement strand
CACTGTATCCGAAACTTAAGGCTAGAATGGCAAGTAGAATATTTTTCATAGTTGTTTTTGTGTTATGGAGCCAACTCCGATTTTCAAATATAACAAGTTTATCTAAAATGGTAACTGCACTCAATAATTATTTATTTTTGACAATAAATCCCATTTGTGAAGGCATGAAACAAATAGCAGACCATTTTAACGAAGCATTAGAAATTTTGCAAAAATTTAACAGCGAATCGAATTACCAGCTGATTCAGAACGCAGGAAATTTGATGGTTTCGGCGATTCAAAACGGGGGGAAGATCATCTCTTGCGGAAACGGCGGATCTATGTGTGATGCAATGCATTTCGCGGAAGAATTGACCGGAAGATACCGCGATGACCGCAAGGCAATTCCGGCTCTGAGTATTTCAGATTCGTCTCATATCAGCTGCGTTGGAAATGATTATGGATACGAGTTCATATTTTCACGTTATTTGGAAGCCTTGGGAAACAAAGGAGACGTTTTATTAGCCATTTCGACATCCGGAAATTCAAAAAATGTACTTCGCGCCATTGAAGCAGCAAAATCAAAAGGAATGCTGGTTGTTGGTCTCACAGGAAAAGACGGTGGGAAAATGGCTGACTTATGCGATGTCGAAATTCGCGCTCCTTATTCACATTATGCAGACAGAGCACAGGAAATTCATATCAAAGTAATTCATACCTTAATCGACTTTATTGAACATCATCTGAATGCTTGAATTCCTGAAATCAAATATCCGAAAAATCACTATTCTGTTAATCGTAAGCGTTTTTACACTTAAATTTTCAGGAAAGATTCAGGACGTAGTCCGCGGTGAAGCAACCTGTGTTTGTGCCTACGACGGTTACGGATATTACATGTATCTCACTCAGATGTTCCAATACCGCAGTTTGGTTTTTCAGCAAGACGAATTGCAAAAGGTTCAGGATAAATACTGCAACGGAATTCCGGTTTACCAATTGCAAAAACTGGAGAACGGAAACAGCCTGAATATTTACCACATGGGGCAGGCGTATCTCGAACTGCCGGCTTATACCGTGGGGCATGTGTTTGCAAAAACGCTCGGTTATCCCAAAGATGGTTTCAGTAAGCCCTATCACATTACGTATCTCTTAAATGCCTTGTTTTTTATTCTGCTGGGAATCTTTTTCCTGAATAAAATTCTGCGGTTGTTTTTTTCAGAGCAGGTCAGTGCATTGCTGCTTCTGATTGTCTATTTCGGAACGAACTTCTGGGCGACGGCGATCCATTCGTATCACCTGCAGCATATTTATTTGTTCGCATTGATCGGGATGCTTTTTTATGCCTTGCTGAAGTTGCGGGAATTCCCTTCCAAACGAAAGTATTTGATTGGTGCGGCTCTACTATTGGGGGTGATTTCTTCAATTCGTCCGACACATGTTTTGTTGGGATTGCTTCCCCTGTTTATGCTGAAAAATGTCTATCCGGCCAAATGGGCATACTGGAAAGCGATTGCATTGTTTCCGCTTGCAGGATTGCTGTTCAATTTACCGCAGATGATCTACTGGAAAGTCCTCGGCGGAAGCTGGTTGATTCCGAATATGCATGTGGAAGAGGTAGTGCTGGGTGATCCGCATATTGTAGACTTTTTGTTCAGTTATAAAAAAGGCTGGCTGTTATACACGCCGGTTTTTCTCCTTCTGATTCCGGGATTCGTACAATTGTATCGAAAACGGAAAGAAGTCTTTTGGGGAATCTTCACTTCACTGGTCATGTGCATCTGGGTTTTTGCTTCCTGGGAATGCTGGTGGTACGCGGCATCTTTCAGTTCGAGAGCCATGGTGGATTTGTATCCTTTGTTAGTGATTCCTTTGGGCTTTGCCCTGGTTTATCTGGGACGAAAGAAAATCACGGCGATAGCGCTGATGGCATTTTTGATTCTGACGATGGGATTATCCGTTTTGCAGTCGGAGCAATTTTCGTTGGGATACCTGCATACGGATCGGATGACAAAAGAGCATTACTGGTACATTTTCGGGAAACTAACCATTCCCGACTACAAAACGGATCGCCTGGAAATAGATCGGTCGAATTTGAACTGGCCGGACGAAATCCGGAACTCGGGGTTGAACTTTGCTCGAGTTGAAGAGCAGGTGTTCAGCAATGTTTCGTTGACCAAAGTGGAAGGAAAGAAGAACGTATTTCTGGAGAAAAAAGCCTTTTTCCCAACTTTGAAAACGGATGAAACGCTGTTTGATGTCCGGATCATTTATCAAAACAACGACAGTTTGAATCCGGCAACGCTTTATTTTGAAACCTTCAGTAAATACAAGGTCTACAATTGGCAGAATCGGGTGCTGAGTTCCCAAAAGAAGGCAGGAAGTATTGATACGCTGAACTTTCAGTTTAATCTTCCGGTTATCAATCACAAAGACGATCAGATTCAGGTGTATGTTGTCAATCCGGGCGAGAAGGAACTGATCATTCGTTCGTTCAAAATAAAGGCACTAAGTTTGATTAGAAAGTGAGTGCAAGCAGAAAAGTTCAAAATCAATGGAGAATTGAAAGTGTAAAGTTAAGAAGTGATTTAATTTCTAAAAACAGTTGAATTCTGTCATATCGGGCTTGTCGAGATATGAACATTTTTTAACTTACCCGAAGCACAAAACAAATTATCTTTTAGATTAGTAAAAAACAAACCAGCGTTATGAGTTCATTTTCACACATTTTCGATTCGGGAGAACAAGCCCGCCAAAAAGGACATTTCAGAAACTTAGTGATGCTCGCACGGGTAGATGGAACTATTAGCGCTGCTGAAAACCAGTTATTGAAAAAGATTGCCACCAAACTTTCCCTGACGGATGAACAGGTTCACGAGATTTGTGAGAATCCGGATGATTACCCGTTTATTCCGCCGGTGAGCAGAGAAGAACGTTATGAACGCTTTATCCAGTTGATTCAGCTTTTGGGAGCAGACGGAAACATGGATGCAAACGAAACAAGGTTGGTAAGACGGTTGGGTGTTGAATTGGGATTTACCCCGGAACGGATTGATGAGAAATTCCCGATTATCCTGGAGCACCTGCGCAAAGGAATGAACCGCGAAGAAGTGTTGAGAATCGTGATTTAAAAGAGTGCTCTTTTGAAAAGTCTTGTTCGGGAATTCAGATGCTATTTTTCGGAGGAACGCTTACGTCTAAGCTTGCGCCATCGCTAAAGCTATTGGCGACATGCGATCACCGTTGGCGCATTAAGCTGATTTTTTATAGATGTTTACAAGATGCTACTTAAGCGAGACCGGTAGGCGAGCAATTAATTTGTGCATTTGTGGAAAAGAATAAATAGCGTCTGCTGGCAGGAGTCAGATTTTAACGAATTAGTTCTTCTTTTTCAGTTGATCTTCAATACGTTTTGTCAGGATCTGGAAAAGTAGCTTGGAATCCTGTTGGTTGAGCTTTCGTCCGAAACGGATTGTTTTCCCTAAATAATCAAATTCGATACGCTCTCCGCCGCGAATCCACGGGGAATTTTCCCATGCAGCCTGGAAGGAATTTTCCTTCGGAACCGAAACGCGTACTTTCTTGATGTTTTCGAGGTAATACTCTTTTGCTTTTCCGTAAGTCTGGATACTCGTTTTGAGGGTCAACGAAATCTTGTCAACCTTGATGTATTCACGACCGTAAAGAATCCAGAGAAAAGTTCTTCCCACACGAATGAAATAATACAACCAGAAAACCATGAAGATTCCAAGGATGATTTTTTCCTGTTCTGAAAATTTGAAGGTAAAATAAGACCAGCCGATCGTTACACCGATAGCAAACCACATAAAAACCCAAGCGCCCATCAATGCTTTGATGAAACCTACTTGCTCGGGAGTGATGATAAATGTCGTTTTACTTTGATCGTCGAGATAACTGATTCTTTTTCCAATCCATTTCATACAGCAAAAATAATGCTTTTATTGGCTTCGCGATTGGCCGGAAAAAAAGCGATCTAAAAAAAGTGGTGTCCGGAACAAGCAATGATAATTTATCGGTTATAGATTGTTTAAGACTTTGCACACTTTGTTTCTTTGCGGTTCAAAACAAAAGGAGTTCTGCTAAAACAAAAGAACAGGAAGAAATTTCAATAAATCCAAAATTCCCGGATACGGGATATAAAAGAATAACCTTGTGCTCTTCGTGTTCCTGGTGGTGACAAATTCAATCTTTTACCGGATCAGCGTCACATTTCCTTTGATGATCTTTTGTTCGCCCTGAACGCATTTTGCTTCCAGGTAATAATCGTATGTATCGGGCTTCAGCAATTTCCCCCTGAATGTTCCGTCCCAGCCAATGCTCTGATCCCTGGTTTCGAAAACCATTTCGCCCCAGCGGTCAAAAATGCGGAATAGAATTTCGGTCGCAATAGCACTTCTGACATACAACACATCATTTTCCAAATCTCCGTTCGGAGAGAATGCATTCGGAACATACACATAGGTTCGGTCGCAAACAACTTCCAATACGTTCACTTTCACGCTCGCAGATTTCACACAAATTCCGTCCGTGATATAAACCGTGTAATTGGTTGTTTCGGGAGGAGTTGCCTGGGTGATTTGACCATGAGGATTTGACAAGTTTGCCTGTGGAACCCACGAATACGAATAGCCGGCCGGAGAAGCCGTTAGTGTGGATGAATTTCCGGGAACAACATATTCCGGATTGGCCTGAGCACCGATCGTTCCTGCAATATTTCCGACCGTTACATAAATCGAATCCCGGTCAAAACAACCGTTCGAACCGTTTGCATCCACATAAATCCATTGACTTGCAGGCGGATTTGCAATCACCACATTGGGCTGCGGCGTGGTGGTTAAAACGGACATTGGGCTCCAGACATAACTGAAATTGACATTCGGAATCTGGATCAGGGCTGTAAGTGTCGTTGGTTCATTCAGACAAATGGAATCATTGCCCGAAATGACCAGGCTTCCCGTAACGAAATAGACCGTCACACTATCAATCTTCGAACAGGCCGAATTTCCTGCTTTTATGTAGTATGTTGTCGTGCTTCCGGGAGTTACGTGAATAACAGAATCAGCCACATTCGGATTCAATGTATCTGAAAACAGATTGTTGGATGACCAGATAAAATAATCGGCAGAACCATGTGAATTTGCCGTAAAAGTAAGTGGAAGCGGAGAACACAGAATTGTATCGTTCGAAACCGATAATTGCATTTCCGGTAGAACGGTAATTTGAATTTTAGCTGTGTCCGTAAGCAAACAAACAGAATCTGTTACGGTGAGTGTTACGAGATAAGTTCCCGGATTCGTAAAAGTAACTGTGGGCGAATATTCCGTCGAAGTTCCCTGTCCGTTCCCGAAATCCCATTCATAGCTGTCGGATGGCGAACTGGTATTGGTAAACGTAACGGTAAAGTCTTCACAACCGATTAAATCACTGGTGGTGAATTCTGCTTGTGGCAAGAGTTGGAAATCGAATTTAAACACCAGGTTGTTACAGTTGTTGTTTGTTCCGGGGCCGGTATTTAAATTGAGATTCGACCAGGCGCCTGCACTGGTAGGAAAATCGCTGTGCCCGCCGCAGCCACCACAAACCGATTGGTAAACAACCCCGTTTTTATCGAAACGCGAAGTTCCGCCATCTACGTGTTCCTGTGCCTGGTTTCCTCCGATGTAACTTCCGTAAAGCAAACCGGAAAAATCACGCTTGTAAACAAACAAATAAAAGTCAAAGCCATTCGGAGGCGTACTTTGAAAGGCATCTGCGCTGACGGGCATTCCGCTCAAAGGAGTTCCCTGCAAAATGTTTGCTCCCCATCCCGAAACATACATGTTTCCGCAAATATCAACTAAAAATGCGGAAGGCGATATGTTGATATTCGGGTTTCCGTTCCCAAAAACCGTTGAGTTTACAATGGATGTAAGCGTCGGGTTTAATTTTGCGATAAACTGGCTGCTGTTAGGATAACTTTGAGAATTTACAACCGGGAAGTTTCCTCCAACAGATTGTCCCAGCACGAATACCTCATCGTTGCGGTTGATTTCGACAAAGAAAGCCTGGTCGTATAAAGAAGCTCCGATGTAGGTGCTTTGAACAAGCGTTTGACCGTTTGGACTTAATTTTCCCACAAAACCATCGGATTTACCCCCCAGGTAATTGGGATTTAAACCACCTGTTGTTCCGGGAAGGTTATTACTGGATGTTCCCCCCGCAAAAACGACGTTATAACTGGAGTCAATTTTCACCGAATAGCAGGCATCGTTATTGCTTCCACCGAAATAACTTCCCCAAAGCATCGTGCTCAAATCGGAAGATAATTTGAAAATAACCCCGTCTTGCTGTCCCGCCAACGAAGCCTGGAATGGATTAAGAGTGGGGAAGTTGGTCGATCGGGTACAAGACGCAATCAAACAATTACCCATCGAATCAATCATAATTTCTCCCCGGAATTGATCTCCGTAATTGGTCGACAAGGAATCGTATGCAGCTACGGAAGTATAGTTTCCGGAACTTAATTTGTAATTAATTCCATCATTCTGAGCACCACCGACATACGTAGATGCCAGTAGATTGTGACCGTTGGCACTGATTTTAGAAACAAAAATATCCGTTCCCTGGCTGCCGAAATAGGCCCCGTTAAACTGCACGTTGATCAACGAACCGCCTCCGTGAGAGCTTTGAAAAGGGTTTTGCAAAGGAAAGTCTGTGGAAGCAGTAATCCCGAACACGTAGAGATTGTTGAGTTTGTCACAAATCAAACTGTGAACCGTTTCCGTTCCTTGTGTGGTATTTCCGCCGCCTAAAAATGCGGTCCAAAGCATGGTTGTTCCGTCCGGAGAATACTTCGAAATAAACACATCGGTGGTGTTTAAACCATTATAGGTCGCTGTGAAATTAGAGGTCACATCAAAAGCCAAAGGATCCGGAGTAGGGTAAGCGTTCCCGAAAATCGTTCCGCCGGAATAAGCCGATCCGTCGTAGCCATAAGTAGCTGTCATCCCGAAATTGTCCGTGCGGGAACCGGAATAGGTCGCAAATACTAAAATAGGATCAATGATTAAAGTGGCGTTTTTATCTAGTTTTCCAACTTCAAATGAAACGATATCTCTGTTGAGAATAAACTTGCAGGGAACGGAAGTCAGTTTCCCGTTCAGCAATTGATATGCAATCGGTTTTTTCTCCGTGATTTTTCCTAAAGCGGTAGATAAAATGAGATTTCCGGCTTTGTCTAAGACCATGTTTGAAAATCCTTTCATTTTCAATTGAATCTGTTTGTAATCCGTTCCGGGAGCACACCACAATTCATACTTGAATTCCGATTTGGAGTCGATTATTTTCAGGTCGATATGAGGGTAGAAGTCCACCAAAGTTGCTTCCTGGAAGCTCTGTACTTCGCTGGCCCATTTGGAACTGTCATTTCCGATGAAGTAATTGTAGTAATAGGATAATGGCTTTTCTTTTTTCAGTTGGCTGACTTCATTCGAGTTCAAAAATTCGACACCCACTAAAGTTCCTCTGAATTGATCACTGTTTTCATCTGCGATTCGTTCCGAATGTGCCTTTTGTAAAGCAGAATAATCGCGGATATCGTAAATGAAGCCATGTTGCTGCACCCAAATATTGTTGCCCTGGGATTTGGATTGAAACAATACCTGTTTTGCCCATTGCCCTTTGTTTTCAATCAATGCATAATGAGTAGAATGCTGATGTTCGATCTCCTGAGCGATCAGTCGACCGTAAAAAACACTGATACAAAAGAATAGTATTATTTGTTTCATAATTGAAAGATATGAAAATGTTTAAAAAGGTTGCATTTATAAGATATAACTTTTGCTATTCAAATTGCTCTGGTTATATTTGATATAAATTCGATGCATATGACAACTCAATGGGTCTTCAACGAAGTTGCAACAATCACAGAGAAAAATATCCAACAGTTAAAATCAAAATTTTCAAATTATTCGGACGATCAGTTGAATTGGAAACCCAACACTTCTACCTGGAGTTTGGCGGAGATTTTTGCCCATTTGAATGCTTACGCAAAATTTTATCATCATGCATTGAATGACCGGATTGACCGGACGCGTTTCCGCACTCCCAGGATCAGCTATTCATCTTCTCCTTTGGGGAAATCTGCATGGATGTCGATGAAATTGGGAAATGCACGCAATGTAAAACGAAAATTCAACGCTCCCAAAGATTATAATCCTACGGTAAATCCGTCATTGGTTACAGGGAGTGAAATAACGGTTTTATTGCAGGGACAGCATGAGTTTTTAGGAATCATTGAAAAATCCGTTGCCGTGAACCTGAAAAAAGTAAAAGTACCGATCTCGATTTCCAAACTGGTTCGATTGAGATTGGGAGATGCCTTGTTATTTGTGGCTTATCACAACGATCGTCACATGGAGCAGGCATTAAAATTGACTAAACATCCGCAATTTCCTAAAAAGTGAGTAGAATACACGCCTTTTGTAAAGCAAGCATTGCTCCGGTTCGTGCCGAAGCAAGTGATCGTTCGGAACTGGTAACACAGCTTCTTTTCGGCGAAATTGTAGAAATTTTGGAGATCACGGATCAATGGCTGCGTGTTCGTTCGTTTATGGACGGGTATGAAGGTTGGATTGATCCCAAGCAGGTTCAGGATCTGCGCGAGAAGGAAGTTTCCCGCTGGCTGGATGGTTTGGTAGTCGAACATTCGGAATTCCGGATTGTTGAAGGACCGGAAGGAAAACAAACGTTGCCGAAAGGCTGCTTTCGTCCGGGAGATGGGGAAGAAACGTTCCAGATCGGTAAATCAGCGTATCGCTTTTTGGATGACGAAGGAGATGCTGATCCGGACTCATTGATTGATTTTGCCCTTACATATCTGAATGCCCCTTATTTGTGGGGAGGAAAAACCATGTTTGGAATCGATTGTTCCGGATTCATGCAGCAGATTCACCGGGTTTTTGCATATCAATTACCGCGTGACGCTTCTCAGCAAGTGGAACTAGGTCAGGAGGTAGAATTTGAAGACCGTGAAGCAGGAGATCTGGCATTTTTCATTTCCGAATCGGGAAATATTCATCACGTGGGGCTGCTGATCAACAAGGATGAAATAATTCATGCACATGGTTATGTACGCATTGACGATTTCAATCAACAGGGAATTACCCGGAAGATTGACGGAGTTCATTCACACAAATTACATTCCATTAAGCGATTATAAGGAAGCCCTCGGTTTTTGATGAAATCGAACTATATTTGCCACCAGAATCAGATGGTTCAAAAGTGCAATTTTTGATTCGTTGAAGCTTTTGGAACCCTTTGAACTTTTTAAACTAAAATAAAAATAAGCATGAAACGCGATCAAGAAGTATTTGACTTAATTGCTGCAGAAAGACAGCGTCAGGAACATGGAATCGAACTAATTGCATCTGAAAACTTTGTCTCTGATGAGGTGATGGAAGCAATGGGGTCTGTGTTGACTAATAAATATGCTGAAGGACTTCCGGGAAAACGTTATTACGGAGGTTGTGAAGTAGTTGACAAAGTGGAGCAATTGGCAATTGATCGTTTATGTAAATTATTCGGTGCAACCTGGGCAAATGTGCAGCCGCATTCAGGGGCACAGGCAAATGCAGCAGTGTTTTTGGCGTGCTTGCAGCCGGGAGATAAAATCTTAGGTTTTGACTTAAGTCACGGCGGACATTTAACACACGGATCTGCTGTAAACTTTTCAGGAAAATTATACAAACCGTTTTTCTACGGTGTGAATGAGCAAACCGGAAAGGTGGATTACGACATGATGGAAGAAGTTGCAAAACGTGAGAAACCAAAAATGATCATTTGTGGTGCATCGGCATACTCACGAGATTGGGATTATGTGCGCATCCGCAAAATTGCTGACGAAGTAGGAGCATTGATCCTGGCAGATATTTCTCACCCGGCAGGACTAATTGCTGCGGGATTGTTGAATGATCCGTTGGAGCATTGCCATATCGTTACGACAACAACGCATAAAACATTGCGCGGACCTCGCGGTGGTGTCATCATGATGCGTCACAATTTCGAAAATCCATTCGGGTTGAAATGGAATAACGGAAACCTGAAATCAATGGGAGCTTTGTTGGATGCAGCAGTTTTCCCTGGAATTCAAGGCGGACCTTTGGAGCATGTAATCGCAGCTAAAGCGGTCGCATTCGGAGAAGCGTTGACAGATAACTACAAGTCTTACATGTTGCAAGTGAAGAAAAATGCTGCTTTGATGGCAGATGAATTCACAAAATTGGGGTACAAAATTATTTCCGGAGGAACAGACAATCACAGCATGCTGATTGATTTGCGTTCAAAAGGAGTAACCGGAAAAGACGCAGAAAACAACCTGGTTTTGGCAGATATTACAGTAAACAAAAACATGGTTCCTTTTGATACGGAATCTCCGTTTATTACATCCGGAATTCGTGTTGGAACATCTGCAATTACTTCCAGGGGAATTACAGAAGCAGAAATTCCAACAATCGTGAAATTAATCGACCGCGTATTGATGAACATCAACGATGAAGAAACGATTAACCTGGTTCGTTCCGAAGTGAATGCTTTGATGAGCGCGAGACCGTTGTTTAAGTGGTAATTACAGGTAACTAAATATGTAAAAGGCGGACAGAGATGTTCGCCTTTTTTTGTCCTCCCCCTTTGGAGAGCCTGTCCCGACAAGAATTCGTCGGGAGGGATTAAGGGGGAGGAGTTTCTTTCAATCAAACAAAAAAGGATGAGCAATGCTCATCCCTTCCGTGTTAATTAATAGTTTGATCACTGTTTGATCAACTTAACCAGTGCAGTTTTGTTCTCGAAACGATACTGAAGGAAATAGATCCCGCTTTCAAGAGTTGTTACATCAATCGTAGAGGTTTGCCCTAAATCAATGAAACCTAATTGCTGACCCTTTAAGTTTGTAATAATAACCGTTCCCTGGTTTTGACCTGAAATTGTTACCAAATCAGTTGCCGGATTCGGATAAACAGCTAAATCAATGATTTCCTGCTCTTCAATTCCTACGGTAGAAAGTGTCGTGAACGAAATCGTAGTCCATGGCGAGAAGTTTCCGTTTCCGCAATTCGTGCGAACATGGAAATAATAATTCGTTAAACTGGTCAGAGTAGTTGCTGCAAAAGCATTGTTTGGAGTTGTAGTTCCACTACCCGTTGGGCTTCCTGCTGTTTGGTTGATAACATATTCAAATGTGCTTCCGGCTTGTGTGTTCCAGCTAAGATCAGCGGCATGATTTGTAATGTTTGCAGCAGCCAATCCGGTTGGAGCAGCACATGGAGCAGCCAATGTGGTGAACGAAATGGTCGTCCATGGAGAGAAGTTCCCGCTTCCGCAGTCCGTACGAACGTGTAAGTAGTACGTTGTTGCCGGAGCTAACAAGGTCGCGTTATAAGTAGTACCACTTGTTGCCGCTCCGGCAATAGCTGGTGCAGTTGCTGTTTGGTTAACTACATATTCAAACCCGTTACTTCCTTGTGCGTTCCATGAAAGATCAGAAGAGTTATGTGTGGTGTTTGCAGTAGCCAATCCGGTTGGTGCAGCACATGGAGCAACTGATGTGGTGAACGAAATGGTCGTCCACGGAGAGAAATTTCCGCTTCCGCAATCTGTACGAACGTGTAAATAGTACGTTGTTGCCGGAGTTAACAAATTCACGTTATAAGTTGTCCCTGTCGTTGAAGTTCCTGCAGTAACAGGCGCCGTTGCTGTTTGGTCCACTACGTACTCAAACCCGTTACTTCCTTGCGCATTCCATGAAAGATCCGAAGAGTTGTGTGTAATGTTTGCAGCAGCCAATCCCGTTGGAGCAATACATGGCGCAACCAATGTGGTGAAAGAAATAGTCGTCCATGGAGAGAAGTTCCCGCTTCCGCAGTCCGTACGAACGTGTAAATAGTACGTTGTTGCCGGAGTTAACAAATTCGCGTTATAAGTTGTCTCTGTCGTTGAAGTTCCTGCAGTAACAGGCGCCGTTGTAGTTTGGTCAACCACGTACTCAAACCCGTTACTTCCTTGCGCATTCCATGAAAGATCCGAAGAGTTGTGTGTAGTGTTTGCAGCAGCCAATCCCGTTGGAGCAGCGCACGGTGCTGCAGGAGTAGTGAAGTTAACCAGTACCCAATTGGAAAAACTGCCGCCACAATCCTGACGAAGGTGGAAATAGTACGTTGTAGAAGGCAATAGTGTTGAAGTACTGTAAGAAATTCCGTTGATTGGGGTTCCTGCTCCGGCAGGGTTTGTCATGTTCTGATCAAGTACATATTCGAAATCATTCGATCCGGCAGCATCCCAGTTGAAATCAGAACTTGTTGCCGTTACATTGTTCTCCGCAAGGTTAGTTGGGTCCGAACAAACCGATGCAGCAGGTGTGGTGAAAGAAATAGTAGTCCAGGAAGAAAAGTTGCTTCCCCCGCAGCTGTTGCGAACGTGCAGGTAATAAGTGGTAGAAGGATTCAGGGTTGTAGGGCTGTAAGTGGTTCCTGTTGTTGCCGTTCCGGCACCTGCAGGATTTGCAGCTGTTTGATCAACCACATATTGGTAACCGGACGACCCTGAAACAGCATTCCAGCTTAAATTTGCCGATGAAGAAGTCAAAGCTGAAGCTAATAGACCTGTTGGTGCGTTACAAACCGGTGTAACAACCCCTGTTACTGTTAACTTACTGGTTAAACTATAACCTGATCCTGCTGTAGCACCGGGCGTTTTTAATACGGTAATGGTTACCTGGCTTCCTGAATTTACATTTTGACCAGCTGCTGGGATTGAATAAGCAGTAAGTGTAGTAGGGGTTCCGCAGTTGCTGCTTGATCCTATGGATGTAGGAGATGCTTGCGTATAAACGGAACCATTTGTTAATTGAAGTTTATAATCTCTGGATCCCGCATTACTGGCATATGCCGCTCCTCCAAGAGAGGTAACGGTGAAATTATAACCGGGAGCCGCCTGAAGAATAGCCGTATAGGTTCCGTTTGCACCATTAGGTGAAGTACTGCAAGCGCCAATCACACCATTGTATTGTTGAACAACCGTAATACCTGTTGGTACGCCCGTCGCGGTAATAGAACCGGTTAAACCAGTCCAGGTGATGGTAAATGCCGTTTGTGCATGGAGTTCTGTTTGCCAGAGTCCTATCGTAAGAACCAGCAAACAGGTTTGAATAAGCGTAAAAATTTGTTTTTTCATAATAAACACTATTGATTTTAGATTAAGTACCGGTTCTTAGCGTTGAAGCTCAAAGAATCCGGTTTCGTTGTAGTTCTTTTTGTCGATACCTGTAGCAGTTACCTGGTAGAAATAAGTGCCTTCAGAGGCTTGGTCTCCTTGTATGGTTCCGTCCCATCCGACGTGAGGATCCTGGATAGTGAGAATGACATTTCCCCATCGGTTTAAAATCTGAAGGGTGTAGCTTTCAATTCGTTCTGCGACAATGATAAATTCGTCATTCTGATGGTCGCCGTTTGGAGTAAAGATGTTTGGAATCGTGAGAGAAGAAGGAGTGTCAAGTACATCAATGAGAACCGAGTAACTGTCAGAGCAGCCGATGGCATTGGTAGCAATAAGCTCAACCGTATATGGTCCGCTTTGAGTGAATAGATGAGAGGGGGAAAAAGAAGTTTCTGTAGAACCGTCACCGAAATCCCAGCTGAATGAAACAGCATTCGGATCGCTGGTATTCGTGAAACTGATCGGTAACGGAGCGGCACCGGTTAGTGTACTTGCGGTGAACGCAGCTGAAATAGTAGAAATAGCAACTGTGACAGTTTCAATATCTGTCCCGCAGGAATTACTTGCAGAAACGGAATAAGTGCCCGGAGTAGTTACAGTAATATTCGTGGTGGTTTGACTGGTTGTCCAAAGGTAAGTATTCCCTCCTGAAGCTGTAAGTGTGGTTTGTTGTCCGGCACAAAAGGAAGTTGCTCCTGAAATTTGAGCATTCGGAAGCGGCATTTCCGTAACTGAAAAAGGAGCAGATGCCGTTTGCCCGCAAGTGTTAAATGCCGTGACAGTGTAATTTCCGGGCATTGTGATAGTGATAGAAGTAGTTGTTTCCCCGGTCGACCAAAGATAAGTATTCCCACCGGAAGCGGTAAGTGTGGTTGCTTGTCCGGCGCAAAAGGAATGATTCCCGGCGATCTGAGGATTGGGCAATGGGTTTTCTGTAACGGTTACCGGAGTAGAAAGGACTTGCCCGCATATGTTAAAAGCGGTAACGGAATAACTTCCCGGAGAAGAAACAGAAATGGAAGTCGTTGTTTCACCAGTCGACCAAAGGTAAGTGGTGCCTCCGGAAGCCGTAAGCGTGGTTGCTTGTCCGGCACAGAAAGAAAGATTGCCGGATATCTGCGGACTCGGTAAGGGATTTTCAGTAACGGTAAAAGGAGTAGAAGTAGCTTGTCCGCAAGCATTAAAAACAGTAACAGTATAATTTCCGGGTGTTGTAATAGGAATAGAAGTAGTTGTTTCCCCGGTCGACCAAAGGTAAGTGTCACCACCGGAAGCAGTAAGTGTGGTTTGCTGTCCGGTACAGAAGGAAGCAGTGCCGGAAATCTGCGGATTTGGAACAGAGAGTATAATAACTTGCTGTGAAACAGAACTTGTTCCGCAAACATCTGTAACCGTAAGAACATACGTTCCGGCAGTTGTAACTGTAATGGAGGTGGTTGTAGCTCCGGTCGACCAGCTGTTACCGGATAAACTTCCGGAAGTTAAAATCACCGAATCACCGGAACAAAAACTGGTTGGACCATCAGGAGTAATACTTGCCGGAGGCGGAGTATTCAGTGTTACCGTTTGTGAAGTCGTGAGCGTTCCGCAGGAAGTGCTTACCGATACGGTATAGGTTCCGGGAGAAGTAACCGAAATTGAATGGCTTGTCTCTCCGTTTGGCGACCAGGTATTTCCGCTTGCATAACTCGATGTTAACGTGATTGTTTCCCCCGTACAAATGGAAGTTGGACCGGAAATGGTAAGTGGATCGGGTGCAGGAAGAACCGTTATGGAAAGCGTTTGCGGGGTGCCGGTAGTTCCGCA
>NZ_JASLCN010000481.1 GCF_030151805.1 Fluviicola sp. | reverse complement strand
GGGAATGGTGAAGGAGCAGGACATTTCGGACTTTACGACTATTCCGGTGGTGGCTACCGCATGTTTTTCCAGGCCGGAACCGGAAATGTCGGATTTGGAACAGGAAGTTCTGCTTTGACGGCTCGTGTTCAAAGTTCTTTGAGTATCACCAGTGCTTCCAGCGTATTTACGGCAGGACTTTTTGAAGCGAATCTGAGCGTGGATGGAGTTCCGACCGGAGTGAAAGGAGTTGCTACCAATCAGGTAGGCGCAACCCAAAACCTGAGTCGTGGAGTTTGGGGAATTGCTCAAACACCGAATATCAGCGGAAACTTCTCTTCCTACAATCACGGTGTTTATGGTACGGCAACAGGCGGACACTACAATGTTGGCGGTACATTTGAAGCAACGGCATCCGGAACGGCTCGCACAGCGATCGGGATTGTCAGTTCTTACACCGTATCCGCAGGAGCAAGCGGCTGGTCTGCCTATTTCAATGGAAATACGTATTGTTCGGGTTCCTATACGACTTCAGATCGCAAGCTGAAAACCAACATTGAGCCGTTTACCAATGCGTTGGATAAATTGGCGTTACTGAAACCAAGCACTTATGTGTTCCGGAAGGATGAATTCAAGGCAATGAATCTTCCGGAAGGAAACCAAATCGGGTTGATTGCCCAGGAATTGGAAACCGTATTTCCGGAATTAGTGCGCGAAGTACCGGGATTGGATCTGTTTGATGAAAACGGGAAAGTAAGTGGCAAATTACCGTCATTGAAATCGGTGAATTACGAAGGGTTGATTCCGGTTCTGATTGCGGCTGTTCAGGAACAGCAAAAGCAAATTAATGAACAACATGCGATCATTGCGGAGTTGAAAAAACACTTGCCATCGGATGATTTATTGAGTGGAAATGCGGTAGAAGCAAAAATCCGTTTGTACCAGAATGAACCCAATCCGTTCAACCGCGAAACGACGATTCGTTACTATGTTCCGGAAAGTATCGGAGAAGCTTATATCGCAGTGTACGATCTGACAGGAAAGCAGCTATTGACTGTTCCTCTGACTCAAAAGGGAGAAAACAGGATTACGGTTGCTTCCAACAGTCTTTCTGCAGGAATGTTTATGTATGCGATTATTGCCAACAACAAACTGATTGATTCCAAGCGTATGATCATTACAGATTGATTGTAAGACATGATTCAAGGATCAGGGCGCAGGAGCTAAAAACTGCTGCGTCCTGATTTGTATGAATCGTTTTTCAGTTGTTTTTTTGACAGATAATGAAGTAGAAGGGGAAATTCTCCTGAACTTTTTTGATTTCAAGCAATCCTGCATCAGAAAATTCGGTCCGGATAGAATCTTCATCGTAAAAGAACATATTCACTCCACCGAATTGTTCGTAGCGGTCTTTACCGATCTGTTTGCCCGTTCCATAAGTCGGAGCTTCTTTCGAAATAACCGTAAAAATCATGTATCCGTTATCTGTCAACTGATTGTAGCAATCATGAATGAGTTTTTTCCGTTCGTTTTCATCCAATAAATGAATCAGGGCGTAGCAGAATATTCCGTCGTAGTGAAGTTGGTCGAAAGGCATATCAGTTACCGAACCATGATAAACAGCGATTTCTTCACCGTAATGTTTTTTCAGCAGTTCAATTGCTGTTTCTGAAATCTCGATTCCTGTAACGGTCATTCCGTTTTCCCGGAAAATCTGCGCATTTCGCCCGTAGCCGATTCCAGGGATAAGCACCTTTTTGATGGATTTTTCCAGGAATAAATCGTTTGTCAGCAGGGCAGATCTGGAAGGTTCCATGCCCCACATTTCTTGCTTTTCACTGAAATTTGCTTCCCAGAATTCGGGTTTGTTGTTTTGGTCCATGATGAAGTATCTAAAGTTTGTATAATTTGATTCTTTGGAGTTTCCCTGAGTCAAAAAGTTTAATACAAACGCACAATTGTTTCCAATACCTGTCTTTCACGGGCTGCTAAAGTTCCTCTCACAACAAGTGTTTCAAGATCAAAATCATTGATCCATTCTTCCAGTAAATCATTGACTTTTTCCCGGAGTTGAGGAAATTCAGATTCGGGGCAACCGATTATATCCGGATTTTCAACCGGAACGAAGATCAACAGGTCGATTTCCTCCGTGGCTTCCCGCACTTTGGTGTAGAAATTTTGAGAAGCTTTGGCACCGCCGGTCGCATAAACGTAGGCCAAAAGATCCAGCGGAGACCGGTCGAAAATAACATCGGGTTCATCCAGGTCCATTCTTTCGATCGAATGTTCGAGTTGAGCAGAAAAATCTTCCAATTCCGGTGTTTCGGAGAAAACAATCCCTTTCTCTTCCAATTCTACGTATGGTTCCTGTACAAAGATGTAATCGGGCAGGGATTCCTGAAGCTTTTCAGCCAATGTTGTTTTGCCAACTTTGTGTGCACCTGTTAGAGCTATTTTCATGGGTTAAAATTAAAAAATCAATTCTTGTCCGGGTATAAAAATACCTATTGTCCGGAAATTGGAGGATTTTCAAAAAAATCCTCAGAACGCTTACGCCTAAGTTTCAGCTTTGCCCCATTACAGACATGAAATCAGAGTGAATTTTTTATCATCTATATTTTCGTACAGAACCTAAAAATAATAAGAGGATCCTCCCGGGAAAGGAAGATTCGGTAGTTAATGATCTAACTTACAGAATAATAAATTTGTGCTTTCGAACGGAATGTTTTACCTTTTGAAAAATTTAGATTATGAAACTTTCTACATCATTACTACAAGCCATTACGTTGGGTGTTTCCGTAACAGCCCTGACGGCTACCGTAACTTCCTGCGAAAAGGAAGATTTCAGCAAAAACAAGGAGCGAATCACGAATAATCAATCAGGTCAGCCTGTTCAAAACGCAACCAATCCGGATTGTTGCCCGGCTTGCGGAATGGGATAAAACCAGTTAATCATTTTTTCAATGAAACTTTCCTCCACCTTGCTTCAGGCAATTACATTGGGTATTGCCGTAAGTTCAATGTCTTCCTCGTGCCAAAAGAATGAGGTAAATTCGGGTAGAACCCAAGAGGCAAAAATGAAACCTTCAAAAAAAACGGAATCCAGGGGGAAAGAGCATAAAAAGGGATATTCTTGTCCTGCTTGTGGAATGGGATGAATCAACTGTCTTCAAAAATTCGTTCAGCAGTTTCCTGTAACCTGGATAATCAGCTTTTACAAGCAACTTTGCCTTTGTTTGCCGCGGAAAAAATCGAGGCAATCGAATGGTCTTTTGATACCTTGTACAAAGTACGTGATATCCCGGATTGGTTTGTTGAATTGCTTCATGCCTTCGGAGACGAAGGAAGACTGATGGGTCATGGCGTATATTTCTCGTTGTTTTCCGGGAAATGGACCTCTGAACAACAACGATGGCTCGACCATTTGCGTAAAGTTTCGTCCAATTTTACATTTGATCACATTACGGAACATTTCGGTTTCATGACCGGAGAAGATTTTCACAAAGGTGCGCCAATCTCTGTGCCGTATACAACTGAAACACTGAATCTCGGTATTGACCGCCTGCAGCGTATCCAGGAAGCTTGTTCCTGTCCTGTAGGGTTGGAAAATCTGGCATTTTCCTATTCATTGGAAGAAGTGGAGCGTCACGGAGAGTTTTTGTCGCGGTTGATTGAACCTGTAAACGGATTCATTATTCTCGACCTGCA
>NZ_JASLCN010000253.1 GCF_030151805.1 Fluviicola sp. | reverse complement strand
ATTCAAACCATTGAACGTTTGAAACAAGCCGGATTGCAGTTCGAAATAGAAGAAGTGGCTTTGGATTCGAATACGCTTGAAGGCAAAACCTTTGTTGTGTCAGGAGTGTTTTCACAATTCAGCCGGGATGAAATCAAGGAATTGATCGAAAAGAACGGAGGAAAGAATGTTGGTTCGATTTCCGCAAAAACATCTTATGTGCTGGCAGGAGAAAATATGGGACCTGCAAAACTGGAAAAAGCAAGTTCTTTGGGCATTCCGATTATTTCTGAAGCCGATTTCATTCAAATGATTTCAAACTAAAAAATCCGCGATTCGTTCCAGCCATTGAATACCTGTTTGTTCGGTCTGAACCGAAGTCATAGTTTCTTCATTGAATGAGGATGATTCTGAATTCCATTTCAGTGTTCCTTCTGCAAAAGTGCGTGTTTGGTTTTCGCCGGAAATATCCATCGACCGGAAACTGAGTGCTTGAATTTCAACCGGACTCTTGGTGATTTTGAGCCATTTGTAAACAAGGCTTTTGTCTTCTGATTGAATATCCGTTCGTTTGATTTCGATCACGATCTGAAACTCATTTTCAAAGCAGAAAAGTACCCGAAATGGAAATTGATTTGTTACCATGTGGCAAAGGTAAGAATGAACACAATTTACCGGTCCGAATAAATGCCAAAATTTGTTCCAGGGTTTACAACCCTGGAAGGGTTAGTCAAAAAAAAGGAATATATTACTTGTATGCGCGCCCGCGAAACAAACCACCCGATAATAAACCTTCTCCCCGTGATGAAATATTTTATTTTCGACAGCAATCAATCGCTCGAAAAATCCGTAATTTTGTTTTACGTTTTAGCATTTAAAAACAAACGAAATGAATCTATTTAAAGGAGCCGGAGTTGCATTGGTTACTCCGTTTAATGCAGACATGTCGATCGACTTTCCTGCATTGCGCAGATTGGTACGCGAACAAATCTCGGGAGGGACAAATTATTTGGTGGTTCAGGGAACTACCGGTGAATCTCCAACTTTAAATAGTGCTGAAAAGAAACAGGTATTGGAAACCGTACAGGAAGAAAATAACGGAGCACTTCCGATTGTTTACGGAGTGGGAGGAAACAACACGTTGGCGGTTGTAGAAGCGTTTAAAAATATTCCGCAGGGAGTTGACGGAATTCTTTCGGTTGCACCATATTACAACAAGCCAACGCAGCCAGGATACATTGCTCATTACAAGATGTTGGCTGACAATACAGATCTTCCGATTATTTTATACAACGTTCCGGGAAGAACGGGTTCAAACGTATTGGCTGAAACGACCCTGGAATTGGCTGAAGTAAAAAACATCGTTGCCATGAAGGAAGCTTCCGGGAACATGGAACAGATTATGGAAATTATTCGCTGCAAACCGGAAGGATTTTTAGTTCTTTCAGGAGATGATGCGATTACCATGCCTTTGATTGCTGCCGGAGCGGATGGAGTGATTTCAGTAGTGGCAAATTCATTCCCGGCTCATTTCAGTAAAATGGTTTCAAGTGCTTTGAACGGAGACATGGAAACAGCCAGAAAATACCATTACGATCTGTTGCCAATTACAAAATTGCTTTTTGCAGAAGGAAATCCAGGCGGAGTGAAAATTGCATTGGAAGAATTGGGGTGGATGAAACCAACCATGCGCCTTCCGTTGATGCAGGTTTCAGATGGGTTGAAAGCAAAAATTATTGCTGAAACAAAGAAATTGGTTGGATAAAATACCTCTTCTTTATGAAGATGATGACACGAAAAAGATTGCTTGATTGAGTGGTCTTTTTTTTGTTTAAACACCTTGTAAATCAATGATTTCACATAATTTTATAAAAATGTTTTCAAGACGGTTTTTAACCGTAAATAGCTTACGTTGCTGGGTGCGATCTTTGTATCACCATTCACAACAACGTAAGCCTTTTCGTTATCAACCACCAATTATTCATCAACAAAAGCAATCATTATCTCAACCGGGAGTTTCCACAAGTAGTGGAAGCTCCATTGCTTTTGTGAAAGCGTATTCAATCGTGTGATTTTGCTTGATACATCAGTAATAAATCTTCACGACAGACAAAAAAAATACACAAACCAATTTCTTATTGATTGAAAATTAATAGATTCGCATCTAAATACTCAATGATGAAAAACAAACTAATCTTAGTTAGCGCCTTGTTGATGTTTGCTTATGGATGTGGTTCCGGGGAAGAAAAACAGGAAATTGCAACAATAGAGGAACAGGAAACCGTTGATGCTGCTAATGTAAACTACAATATTCCATCTCCTTCGGAGCAATTCGCTTTGATTTCCAAGATGGATGCCGTGAAAAACACGAAAATCCTGCACGATCCGGCTTTGGCTGACAAGTATTCCAGTTCATCTCAAAAAGCATTGAATTTCGGAGTTTATACGGCTGATGTGGCTTATTTAACATCATTCAATGAAACCAACAAATACCTGAATTATTTCGGCAAGCTGGAGAAATTGGGATCCGATATTGGAGTTGCGCAGGTTTTCGGAAACGAATTAGGCGAATTGGCAAAGAAATGGGATGGAAATGCAGATTCGCTGTTTAAATTGAGTGATGATATTTACAACCGCACATTTCAACGCCTGATTGAGATCGACAAAGGCGATGAGCTTTCTTTGATGCTTGTTGGCGGATGGATTGAGTCGATGCACTTAATGATCGGAAGCTCTAAAGGATTCAGTAAATCACCGAAATTGGACCAGGCACTGGCAGATCAGAAACTGGTTGCTGAAAATTTGTTGGAATTTTTGGTGAGTTACCAGGACAATGAAGCAGTGAAGGAATACTCCGTTAAAATCGAAGAAGTCCTGAAAATTTTCGAACAAATGGATTGCAGTTCCGGGGAAACAAAAGTTCAGAACTCAAATGGGAAACTCACTTTTTCCGGAGGAGACAACTGCAAAATGACTCAGAAATGTTTCGATGCATTAGCTAAAAAGATTGCTGAAATACGAACAAAAATTATAACCGCTTAAATTTTTAAACATGAAATTTATTGTAACATTCGCCCTGTTGTTCGGATTTGTCTTTGCCCCGATGATTATCGGGATTGCTCAATGTCCACCGGTAGAAACGTTCCTGAAAAAGAAAAAAAATAAAGATGAGTATAATTTAAGCTCTCAATCGCGCTCCGGGGCCATCGCAGCAGATGAATCTTATGAAATGTCATTCATTGCACATGCCGGATTGGATTACAGATTAACAACCGTTTTAGGAGAAGGAAGCGTAGGAACATTGAACTACGAAATCTATGAAATGGTGGTGGAAAAGAAAATGGAGGGAGACAAGGAAATCTTTAAGAAAGTAAAGAAAGTGCTGGCTACTTCCGGTTCCGAAGCACTGGAGTTTATTTCAGATACATCCCGCAAAATATTCATCAATGTTTCAATAACCGGCGGCGATAAGAAGAAGCATGCTTGTGTTGGAGTGATCATTGAAACAAAACGTTCTGTAAAAACAGGATTTTAATCGTTCTTTAGAACTTTATTCCAAAAGCCTCGTAAATTTGCGGGGCTTTTCTTATTTAAAAGATGAAAAGTTCAAAAGTGAAAAAGTTCAATGTGTTTCGCACAAAGTAAATTGAACCCTTTTAACATTTAAACTTTAAAATGAATCCATCACACGAAATACTGAAGCTTGTTGAACAAGCTCAATCCATTGTCATTACATCCCACAAATCTCCCGACGGAGATTCAATTGGAAGTTCACTTGCTTTGTTTCATCTTTTCAAAAAGTGGAATAAATCTGTTCGTGTAGTTCATCCTGATCCTGCGCCAACTTTTTTGCATTGGATCCAGGGACAGGAAGAAATCATTGATTTCGAAAGAAATTCGGGAAAAGCAAAAGAAGCGCTTGCTCAGGCAGATCTGATCTTTTGCCTGGATTACAATGAGCCTTCGCGCGTAGGAGATGTGATGCAGCCGTTTCTGGTGGAATCAAAAGCGCAAAAAGTAAT
>NZ_JASLCN010000505.1 GCF_030151805.1 Fluviicola sp. | reverse complement strand
GAGTTTTGAATGCTTTCGCGTAATGAGGCGTAGTTTACAGGTTTTCGAGTACGGGCCTAGCCTTTTTACTTACTTTTTTGGCAATGAAAAAAGTAAGAGAAACCAAGCAATCGTGCAAGATGTGCCATGTAATGGGAAATTGCCCGCAGAAGGGGGCAGATCTTAGCAGAAAATGAGAGACTTTTTACACGTGACTCAGCAATCCTCTGCATCCCTCAGCGGGAAATTTCAAAAACCACCTAAATTCCGGGACAAGTCATTTTCTTATTGTTTCACGAAAGAATACACTTTCGCACCATTTTTTACCAGGTAAACCCCTGTTTTTAAGGTCGAAACATCCAAAACCATCGTTCCGTCATCCTGTTTATACGAATGAACATTCAGGCGAACATTTTGCCCCATCGGGTTTAATAACTCAAAGGTACTTAATGAGACCAAATCCCCCTTGATCGTCAGTAAGTCCGTTGCAGGATTCGGGAAAAGAATCAATTCACTGATTTCGCTGTTGTCGATAAACACAGATTCGGTTTCATGTATTCTTTGCTGTCCGTTAAAATCAACTTGTTTTAAGCGGTAATACGAAACTCCGTCCAATGGGAATTCATCTGTAGCCGTATACTCTTTCGGAGTTTCGGAATTCCCGGCTCCATCAACCTGCAGAATGTCTTCCCAACCATCAAAACCATCTGCCGAACGTTCGATCACGAAATAATCATTGTCTTGTTCGGAACTGGTTTCCCAGTTTAACTGAACAGAAGTATTCTCTACTGCAGAAGCATCGAAGCTCACCAATCCGATCGGCAAAGAAGCCCCGCAATTAACCGTGATACACTGTGGAGCAGTATACGTACAGCCAAAATTATCCGTCACACTATAAGTAAAACACGGAACACCCTGGTTCGTCGGAACCACATTGGCCGTGGTTGCCCCGGTACTTGTCAAAGTTGTTTGTGCCACCCATCCCTGGGAAACAATCGTCGGAGTATAAGAAGGAACCGCTATAATTCCGGAACTGAAATTCACGTCCCAGTTAAAAATATAGCCGTCATCCGCATTCAGGTTATCTGTCACACGGATTGTCCAGCTTCCGTTCAAAGGACAGCCGATCATACTGGAAAATCCACTCAGTGGTTTGTAATCACCGGCCACAACCGAATTACCGGCGGGGGAACCGGCAGAAGAAGTCGCTCCGTCAACCAAAAACACAGTTGCAGTTGGAGTAAAACAATAGGTTCTTCCCGTTCCCGGACCACTCGTTACATCATCTATCGGAGCTCCGAGATACGTTCCCAATCCATCCTGAGCATACGATTTTAAGATCATAGTCTGCCCCGTCGGACAAATTAATTCGATCTGTAAATCTCCCAGGTACGAATGCTCCATGGTCAGACACACGTTCGAAATGTCATTGACGGAAGTCACTGTTGCCGCCGGATTATAACAATTTGCAGTAATGGAAGTTTGGTAGGAAACCCCTGACCCGTCAGGTAAAAATGTAGTTCCTGAAACTGGTGGCGTACAATTCACCGAATAAGTTGTCATCGCTACATTCGCATTCAATGCAGAAGATTGATTCGTACATAGTGTAGAAGGAGTTGCAGAAGTTGTAATAGAAGGAGTCGTGGAAACCTGAACCACCTGGTTGTTGTAGTTGGTATTCGTACAACCGTTTGCATCCGTAGCAACCAGATTCAGGTAATAACTTCCCACCGCAGGATAAGTATACGTCGTTGAATTTCCGGAAGCAGTAACCCCGTTTCCGAAATTCCAGGAATAAGTAGCTCCCGCACCACTGGATGAAAAGTTACCTGTTCCTGTTGCAGTCAGGCTTTGTCCCTGGCACAGACGGATAATTCCACCCGGGCCCGGAGCCGGTGTAACAGAAGTAATATTCGTTGTAATCGTCTGGCAGGGAATCACACAGGAAATAGCAGCAACCCATCCGGAATAAACAAGCGAAAAATCAGATGTGAACCGGAACGTTAAACAACCGCTTGAGTTACTTGATGTTGCCTGAACTGTTCCGGGGCCTGTGGCTCCTGAATAAGTTCCCAGCGAAGGTGCAGCCGTTGAATTTCCGTCAAAAATCTCCAAGAGATCCACACTTTCTGTCTGAAAAGCACTGAATACCAATTTTAATTTCGCTCCTGCTGTTGACGGACATATAGTAAACACCCGTGTATCTGAGTTAGTATAATCTCCCGGCCCCCCGGAATCATAAAAAGTACCGCTGCATGCAGAAACACTCCCGCTCGACGGCATATAAATGGACCCGGCAGGCGGACCCGTCACACAAATCGTGAAAGCAGGATTCGAAGGTGTAAAAGCAGAACTCCAGGTATACATCCGTACGTAATAATTAAGACCAACCGTTAAGCCGGAAACTAAAAAATCACTTTCAGCATCCTGGCACCCCAATGAAGCCCCGATACATGAACCCGGAGCTGCTCCCGTACTTGCAAAAATTTCAACTCCCGAATCCCAGGAACTACCGGTACCGGTTGTTCTTGTAATTGTTGCGCTTGTTGCCGTAGCTGTAAATGTGTACCAGACGTCATCATCCGTTGTTCCCGTACACGATGCAATCCCGGAGTTTGTTGCTCCTGCTACGGTTCCGGAAGTCGGAGTGCAGCTCCCGGATTGAGTGATCACCGTTGCAGTAGCACAATTGTCATTCGCCGGAGCCGGAGGCGTACTATACACACAGATATTTCCTGTCATATCGTTCCCTCCATTATTATTAGTACGAATAATTCTCACACGATAAGTAGTCCCTACAGTTGTTGTAAATGTTGCCGTTTCTACTCCCTGAGTTCCAACAGCATCAGCACAGGCAACCAAATTTGCTGCACTACAACCAGAATAAACGGCCATAGCCATCTGTCTATCGAAATTTTCAACCCTCACAGTTGTTGTAGTTGAAGTAGCAATAAAAGAATACCAGCCATCCCTGTAATTACCCGCCGCACATGCAGGATAGGCAATTGCAGAATTGGTAAACGTCTGTGGAACAGTCCAATTAGTCGTTGAGCAAGATGAGCCTACTGTCAGACCAGGCGCAGAAGCACATTCATCTGTTTGAGACCACACATTATTCAAAACACTGCTAAACAGCAAGGTGAAAAGTAAACTCTGAAGCATACTTTTTTGGTTCGAAATCCAACTATTCTTCATGACAAATCTCATTAATAATTTATTGGATGAATAACCATGACATAGTTCGTATTATCAATACGAATCAGCTGAGCTTTGTCAGAAAAAAACTCGATCATGTAAACCAGCGGGTTAAATGCATTTACATCGAAATTCTCTGCATTCACCCCCTGAATGGTTTCATTTACTTTCGTATATAAGGGAAAGGTAGAAAGCAAAGGGTATTTTTCATCCGGAGTTTGTCCAATCACCCGGTATTCAATCCGATGAGTCATCACATCTCCGTATGCCGCAACAAGCGTTGGGTTATTGAGAACAAATTCATGTCCGTAAACATAAGAAATGCGGTTGGCGATTTCTTCGGGGTTAAGTTGTTGCGTAACGCTTTGTCCGAATGACGGAAAACTCGCCTGCGCAACCAAAAGGGTGAGAGAAACCCTTAGTAGCAGTAATTTCATAAATGTTGTAGTTCTGTAAAAGTTATAGTTCCGTAAAGTGCACCAAATGTATATTTAACACTTTGGTAATCAAAATCAATTTTGTTAAATTCTTAATCAAAGAACTAAAACTACCTATATAGTTTTTGCACCCCTTGAAATTAGCGGAATCCAGGTCAAAAAAAATTAAATAACTCAAATTGAAATTTTAATTCATTTTTTATTTTTACACGCAAAACGTTTGTAAACAAACAAAAACAAGTCCTACGCTATTAATTAAAAACAATTTGATTCCCCAAAAACACGCAAAGGAATACCCCTCACATTGCGTTACATGAGTTTGAAGCAGCATTGACCCGTCCGGAAGTTTAAGCCATTTTTGAAAATTCCCCAGGTCTACACAGCGTTAAGTGGATCCTGCTTTTTCATTTTCTGCACACCTCTGCAGGAGAAAAAAACACTTCAAATTCATTCGTAATAAAAGCGTACTGAGCGACTTGTGATGAGCTCGTCGAATCAAGTCGGAATACGTCATTCGATCCGCTATGCCCGTTCGAGTTTCCGACTTTTTCAGTCGGAAGTATTGAGAACGACATACACACAATTGTAAAAAAAACACCACCCAAAAAAGGATTCCAAAATCACAAAAAACCGAATTTGAATCACTCAACTACAGGTCAAGTACGGATAGAGCATAGATACAGTATGGGTCAAGTATAGATACAGTACACGGCAAACGCATCTAAAATTCAGGGGAGATATGAAAGAGATATATGAAGATAATCCTTCACTTTTAAAGGACAAAGACATTATTGATCCATTATATGAAAAATTAAATGGGAAAACTTTCCACGAAGTTGAATCAATCTTCAATTCAATACTTCACGCTTTAAAAATGAAGGCTACTTTGAAGACAAAAGGCCAGTTTGTTTTTTGATTTCATCTTTTAATTCTTGATTACTTCTCGCGACTAGGTATTGATAAAATAACTGTAGATGATCTTTATCACCTCTGTACATTTTTACCTGTGAATACTCATTGAATTTCACAAAGTCGTTCCAATAGTTTTGAAAGTCTAAATCGGTTTTCATAATTCAGTGAATTAATGGTTAATACAAAAATATTAAAAAATGGGAGTAGTTCTCCCACGGCAAATGCATCAAAAAATTATGGAAAAGCATTTAACATGGCAAGAGAAGAGTCTTATTGAAACTCAGCTAATGGGGATGGCTATTACAATAAACAGCATATTAAAGCAATTAGATTCTATGGCTTTGGTTGAAGTTAAGCCTCGTTATCCTCTTCCGGCGGAAGATTTGGATACTTCTGAGTGTATAATTCCTGCACCTTCTCGGTAAATTCATCTCTAATTATAGGATATACAGTAAAATAATGCAGATTGAGAAGTTCTATCCCATTCATAGGATGGTGCATAGTAGGATGTTTGAATACCTTACTAGTGTCTATTTTAGACCCAAAAGAAGTAAGTATATCTTTACAAAGAGTTTCCAGTTGAACTCTAAAGTCTTCGCTTCTTATTAAGAAAACATTGTGATTATCTAAATCTCCTAAAATCTCTAAGGAAGATATGATGTGTTCGGAACCTTTCTTGTTAAGTTCTTTTTTAAATGTCTCGAAATACATAGTAGAATAGTGAATTAATGGTTGCGATAAAAATATGGAAAATAACGTATCAAAAAAATTATGAAATTATGGAACAAAGAATGCCCGTTTACCCTCAAGAAGAGAGTATGGATCAGAAAATAGTAAACTTAATTATTAAATTACTTAAAGAGAGATCTGTAGAAGATGCTGAAACAATTCTCTATCAAACTATGGCAGATATTAAAGTTAAAAGTAAAATTGTCATTTAAGCCCCGCATTAGGTTTTGGTAAATTAAGTCTAATTATCTTCATTATGTCTTGCATGTCCATTAGAACCATAGTATTTACAAATGAGAAAAATGCCTCAAGATTATCTTCAGCATTTTTTCCTGTTAATTCTTCGAATCTAAATTTTAAATCAGAGTATTCTTGTGGTGTCATAATTCAGTGAATTTTTAAGTGAGTAGTGAATATGATAATAAACTGTAAAAAGGTTTGTAACTTTGTAAAATGAAAACAGGGACTAAATGAAGCCCCTGTTGTTAACTTGCATCTCTAATGATGTGCCCAGTTAACTTATCGTCACCAAACGAATATTTTGAAGCCCTGTTCTTATGAGTGGGGCTTTTTCAATTTAAAAGATGTCACAAATATAATTAATTCCACATATATGAGAAGTTAATTATTCAAACATGTACATTAACAAAGTCTTATTTGCTAAAATATAGTTAATTAACTACTTGATAGTCAATATATTAGCTAACTTTATATTGTAAAAGTTAAGTTGATGAAAATAGAATCTAAGTTTAGCGTTATATTCAATGAGCTAAAAGATCATCGTATGAATCGCACAAAGCTCCATTCAATTGAAAATATCATTTTCATTTCTTTGTCTGCGGTTATCAGTGGAGCTGAGACTTGGAATGAAATTGAAGAGTTTGGGAATAATAAAATAGAATGGTTGTCTAAATACTTAGATATGCCTAACGGTGTTCCTTCCCACGATACTTTCAATCGCTTCTTTTCATCAATGGACACAGCTAAGTTTGAGGAGTGCTTTAGAAAATGGGTTGCTACATTTCAAAAGGAATCGGCTGGTGATGTAATTTCAATTGATGGTAAGTCAATTCGTGGTTCAAAAGGAAACAATCTACATGCTGTTCATATTGTTAGTGCCTGGTCAAAGAATTCAGGAATAACCCTTGCTCAAACCCATACTAACAAAAAGATTGGAGAGCTAAATGTAATTCCAGAATTACTCGACGCTTTATTCCTTGATGGTTCGATTGTTACATTGGATGCATTAGGAGCGCAAACAAATATTGCTTCAAAAATTGTAGAAAAGGGAGCTGATTATGTCCTGCAAATCAAAAATAACCGAAGACAAATGGTGAGAGACATTAATTTCTCATTTAACATGATTCCAGTGGGTTCTAAACATACATTTATTGACAAAGATCATGGAAGAGAAGAAAAGAGAACTATCACTGTATTATATGAGGTTGATCTTCTAAGAAAATACGAACAGTGGGCTAATTTGAAATCCATTATCAGAGTTGAATCTGAATCTATAAATATTACAACTGCTAAAATTGAAACTTCCTCATCTTATTACATCTCAAGTTTGGATACGGATGCAAAGCACATTGGTAGTGCTATTCGATCACATTGGGGGGTTGAGTCTATGCATTGGATGTTAGATGTTGCATTCTCGGAAGACCGGGGTAGGAAGAGAAATGAAAATGCTGTAATTAATTTCTCGCTTCTTAATAAAATAGCCTTAGAGATGCTTAAAAAAGAAGGTTCATCTAAAGTGGGGATTAAATCCAAAAGATTAAAAGCTGCTTGGAGTACAGACTACTTAGAAAGTATTATTGGAATTTAGCTATTTCTTCATAGAAACCAAGTAGGAAACTTCTACATCTAAGGCAACAGCTATTTTAAGAAGTGTCTTAGCTGTTGGATTTGTTTTTCCTTTTTCTATTCTTCTCAATGCAGAATCCTCTATTCCGACGGAAGTTGCAAGATCTATCTGTTTAATGCCTAATTCAATTCTGCGCGAAACAATATTATCACCAATAATCTTAATGAATTCAGACTCGTTCATAGACTAATTTACCTGCCATCAAAAGAATTGTTCCGAACATATATGTTCTGTTTTAATAAAAATTCCTATGTTTGTGGAAATCAAATTCAATCACTATGAGATTCTTACTATTTATCCCACTACTCCCATTACTTCTGTTCTCATGCAACAAAGAGAAAAAAGAAGCTAATTATATCATTGCTGTTTCAGGAAGCGATTATGCGGATGATCTAAGAATTACATATAGGTTCGGAACTGAGGCTTACAGCACTCTCTCCTTAAATAATGGTGAAGCCGTTATTAGTGCCATAAGAAAATTTAGACTCGAACTTGTTTGTACGCCATATTCACAAGGAGATAATCCATCAGCACCTCAACATCAAACAGAGGGAGATAAGTTAAACTTCAGGGTATATCAATCTAAAAAGGGAAAAAGAGGAGATCAAGTGGCGGAAGGTTCATTGACAATTTCAAACATCTCTAGCGAAAATCAAGAATATATTAATATTGAGTGGTGATATGAAAAATCTAATCTTAATTAGCTCTGTAATCCTATTTAGTTTTACGAGTTCTATTCAATCAACAGTTTATATCTGCGTTAGTCCTAATGCGAAGAAATACCATCTCAATAAAAATTGTAGAGGATTACAAAAATGTACCCACACAATTCAGCAAACTACTTTATCCGATGCTAAGGGGAAAGGGTATACTGCTTGTTTAATTGAAAAATAACATGGTCATGAAAAAGCTATCTCTCATCATTACAATCCTTATTATCTCAAATGGATCATCCTTTTCGCAATCAAATAGAATTCCTGCAAATTACAATGGTTCGGTTTATCAGTCATCAAATAAAGAATTATTGCTTCATGGATTAGAACAGAAACAGAAGTTGTATGATAGCAGAGTCAATGAAGTAATAACAATGCTATATATCCTGTCAGATATTTACAAAATGAAAACCGATAAATATGAAGATGGTGTTCCTCAAAATTTATCCCTCTATTATAATCAGGTTCATCAATGGTTAGTAGATGCATGTAAATATGATCTCTCTAACAGTCAAATTTGGATTCAAGTCCAGGATTTCTACATAAAACATAAAAACAGTATGATGTCATGGTAAAAATGAAAACAATACTTTTATTATCTCTAATTTCTCTTTTAATCTCATCTTGTGCCGAAGGCGGTTATGACTACTGTGTCAGAGAGTCTGTAAAGGATGGGCAATCTTTAGAAGAGGCGCAGGAATCATGTGGACAAACTAGAGACGAGAACGGAATTCAGAATTAACCCTTACATTTACAATTCAAAACACTATGAACACTGAAAACTTACAAGATTATTTTTGTGGAATCGAGATAGATACAACTGATAACACAATTACATACCTAGTCGAGCAACATTTTGATGAAATACTTCACTTTCTAAAGAATGACACCCTAAGAATTGATCATTATTACAATAAAGAAAAAGTGTTATCCTGTATTTCAACTGGAGAAACTATTTATGAAATTGAATTTAAAGGGGACTATGAAAACTCTATGTATATTTCTAGTGCACATAGTAAACCTTTAAATCTATACCTTGAATTATTTTTAGAAAGTAGTGCCTTAAAAAATGAGTATGTTAGGGAGTTAAGGGGTATTGCTGGGATAATCGGCAGGAAATCCAAGTAATAGTTTCACTTCCTCAATCGATTTGTCCAATGATAAAATCAAATGACTGGCTCGATCTAATAGTACGAAATACTCTTGATCAAACTTATATTCTGGTGAAATTGGAGTTGAGGAAAGTAATACGGAAGTCATATTTGGGTATCTATCCTTAACACCTCTCATGGAAAGACATCTTTCATATAATACTGGTTTATATTCCTCTCTCATTCGTATATTTACAAATAACAATTAAACATTAATTCACTATTCTATGAACAATTACTCAGGATCGAAATGCCCTAAATGTGAACTTACCAATTTTGAAATGGTTCAAGAAACACCTACTCACTCCGCGTTTAATATTTGGTTTATTCGGTGTACAGATTGTAAAATAGTAGTTGGCGCAACAGACTTTACACAGCCTGAGTATCTTATAAGAAAACTTGCTCAAAAACTAGGACTTAATCTTGATTTGGAGGATTAATAATCCCATAAGTTCCACCCCTTGATTTCATTATGTGAGTGTATTCATAAACGGCTAAACTGCATCCATCATCTTTATTGAATGGGAGTGATACTTTTACTTCATATCCCTCTTTAAAAAGGCCAACCATTTCTTCTGAGACTTGTTTTAGCAAGTTCTCTAATTTTGTTGTATCCAATACTCTCATACTTGTCCAAATTTTTTGATGTATTTGCCGTGTAGGCGGTTAATAATTTATATTTCATATATCTGGTTTTTAAAGTCAATCTCCACAAGCACTGCACTTAAAAGTAAAGTCTTCTACTAGATTTTCATAGTTGGAGCATCCTTTATCTGTCAGTAAATAGAAAGTGTCACACTCATCTGAACATATTTGTTGAGCTATTACATCAATGTTCTCTTCAACATCGTATATTTCTAACCACCGTTCAAATTTTGCCTCTCTGTTAGGGTGTTTTTCGTCGCCTTTATAAACTTTATACATAACTCCATTACAAGAATCAGAGAGAATGCCTTGTACTATGCTAGATATTGTTGCACCGACTCTTGAATCGAATTTCGGGCAGGAATGACTTGGGCATTCAACAAAAATTTCAAAAATATCCTTACAACTTGAGCAGTACTCTTGAAAAAAGTTGTCCGAATGCTTTACATGAATATCATATACACAAGTATTATCAGTGACAAAATGAAATTTGTTATCCTTCTTTTGATAATCGTAAGGTAGTATAGTACTCATCAGAGAAAATTTTCTCTGCAATATACTGATTCCTAATTGTTTTTTCTAGTCCTAGATTTGGTTTAGGTTCATCTATGAAAGTTATTTTCTGTTTTTTTGGATATACTTTTCCATTTATAACAATTGTCTCTAAAACTTCTACTTTCCTCATTTTTTGATGCATTTGCCGTGAGAGAACTACTCTCATTTTTATTATTTTTGTTTCTTACTAAAATTCACTGTTTACTATAAATTATGCGAACCACATTTCCTACAAGTTTTTCTTTTATAGATTTCTACAGATTGTACGACAAGACTGACAACTCTACAATTTTAGCCATAATTTTTAAGGATTTAGAAGAGGCTGTTAATTGGGAGTGGCTCTTAATTAGCGAGCCTTACTCTTTTGTCTATCAAGTTATAGAAAATTCACCTTCTAAATTTATTTTTAAATTTACGAATTGTGAATTTGACTATATTTTTCCAGTCCCCCAACATGTAGATGAGCCTCTTCTGAACTTTCATCTTCCCTATCATGCTGTTGTTTATCTGGTTGACTCCGAAGGGTCATTAAAACCTTTTGGGAAGTTTCATAAGATGAGTCCAATTCCTCTGAATTAAAGCCTCTTTTTACTAATCCATAATTTTCCATTTTTTGATGCATTTGCCGTGGGAGAACTGCAACACATTAGGTAATTGCATGTCTACCACTAATTTATTATGTTTGTTTTTTATTATTCCACTATTTATTTGAACATGATTAAGAAAGTTCCCTCTAACAATAATAAACCTTGGTCTAACGAAGATATTTCAACCCTTAAGGAGTTAATTAAAGGTAACACCCCAACCAAACTAATCGCTTACAAACTTAATAGAAGTGAAAATTCCATACGAGCTAAAGTCGCTAATTTAGGGCTATCATTGAAGCCAGTTAATAAAAGCCCCTACAATCGTCAATCTAAATAAGAATCAAAAATTTCTAAAGCTGATTCATATTGAGTTCTTAATTCTTCAGACCATTGATATGGCGTGTTTCCTTTATCTATTAATTCTGAACCTAGTGTCAATATTATCTCCCTTAGTTTATTAATCTGTTCTGTATTTAGAATGCATTCTCTCCTTCCCATATTTATCCATAATTGTGCAAAATTTTAGATGCGTTTGCCGTGAGATACAGTATTAAAATGTTATAGAATTAACATGCGGTTTTAGGGCGTTTCAGCCGTTTTTGGCCCC
>NZ_JASLCN010000405.1 GCF_030151805.1 Fluviicola sp. | reverse complement strand
TTATTTACTTCTTAACAAAAGTCAATGTTCTTTGGCCGCTTCCGTCAAGCATTTGGATCAGGTAAGTACCTGCAGAAAGATTCGCAGTTGCAATGTATACCAGGTTGTTTCCTTCGTTTGCAAGAACTGTGTGCTGCTCCAATCGTTTTCCTGTCAAATCAGTTACATAGAATTTCACTTCATTGCTTGCAACTTTAGAGCTGAAAGCAATTTGTATTTCATTGTCCGCCGGATTCGGGAATAAGCTGATATCTGCCAGAGATCCTAAATCTTCCAATCCTGCAGTTACAGGTTCTTCAGACGGTCCACCGGAATAAATATTGATGTCGTCGATATAAACGTTGTTTCCTCCACCGGAAGTAAACTGGAATTTGTATCGGAAATTGTCAGTCCAGAAAGTATTGATCACATTTGTTACGTGAACAGTTACCCAATCATTGGAAGTTGGCGTCCACGCTGAAGTTGCAGTAGCTGTTCCTGACATCGTACTTGAGGTAACAGTTTTACGTACTTCCCATGTTTCTCCGCAATCTTTTGACAGAAGCACTCTCAAAATATCGTTGTTTGAAGAAGTTCTTTTTCTGTAAGCACATTTAAAAGAAAGGGTCACTCCGTTTGCTGCAGTAACAGAAGACAAATCAACTGGTCCTGAAACCAGCTCGTCAACCTGTCCGACTGCTTCATTGAAATTGGAAAGTTTTGCAGAATGAGTTCCTGTTTTTCCGGCACTCGTTGTTACTTCCCAAAGATTTCCACCTCCATTTTCAACAAACCATTTCGGGCTGTTTAGAGTGGTGGTGTTTTCGAAACTTTCATAGAATGGAAGTCCTCCTCCTGAAGGAAGAACCGTAATGTATCCTGCAACGTCAGAAGTACTGTTTGAACTTCCGTCTGTAGCAACCAGTTTTACAGCGTATGTTCCGGGAGTGTTATAGGTAATTGTCGGGTTTTGAACGGAAGAGTTTGCAGGAGAACCTCCGGCAAAAGTCCAGTTCCAACCGTTTGCAGTATTGTAAGATTCATCTGTGAACTTGATTGCATCACCGGCACAGATCACTTTTCGCGGAGCGCTGAATTTTGCAGTACATAAAGTCGGTGCGGTATTGATTCCTGTTGCCAGTTGCGTTGCAGCTGAAATGATTTGATTACGACCTGCGGTTGTACTTACCAAAGCAGCACGCATACGTGTTACTTGTCCCTGGGTAAACATTTTGGAACAGTAGGAATAATCCATGTAGTTCTCTACGTTATCAATCACGTTTGTAGTCCATGAGCTGAAGTTGTTCGGATCGTTTGTATCGTCGCATGAATTGGCAGCAAGATTACAGGAAGTTACCCCGATACACATTGGAGTATCCTGTACGTGGTCATCCTGATCACAGCTGGAAGTATTCCCGGGGTTGTTATCGTCTCCCCATGTGTGAGAAAGATTCAACCAGTGACCAACCTCATGTGTCAAAGCCCTGCTTGAGTTTAAATTTGAAGTTCCGATTGATCCGGTGTAATTGTCCAGGATGAAAATTCCGTTGTAGAACATTGCCTGAGCACTTGCCGTTGCGCCACCCATCGGATTAAATGTATAACCCGCAGCTCCACCAATATCAGAAGCTACATAAATATTCAGGTATTGCGTATGAGGCCAGATTCCCTGGTAAATATCATTTCCGGCAATCACTGCATTTACCTGAGCCTGTCCGCTTCCGCCGTCATCGGTTAAAGCAGTAACAGTCCGTGTAATTCCGGCAAAACATGCACCGTTTGGAGCTTTTTTTGCCAATTCGAATTCGATTTCAACGTCTTTAGGCATTCCCTGGAAAGGAGTCTGAACATTATCAGCATCAGCATTCAACCTGCGGTAATCGCGATTCAAAATTGCCATCGCATCCAGGATTTGTTCTTTTGAAATGTTCTCAGAACCATTGTTGTGCAAAACGTGAAATACGACAGGAATTTTATAGACAGTTGCCTTTGTAGTGCTGTTATCACCTTTTGACTTAGTCTGGTTGGCCTGATTTTCAGTTTCCTGTTGAGCCGCCGCGATCATGGCCGCCATTTTCGGATCTTTTTTCAGTTCAGCTAATTTTTTGTGGGAAGCACAGTATTCTACGTGTTCACCTTCGCGCATGTTGGATTTATCTAAGATGCGTTCTTGCTGTTGAGCAAAGCTCCAGGAAGTAAGAAGAGAGATTCCTAGGAGAGAGTAAATTTTTTTCTTCATTTTATTATTCAAGCTAGTCTTTACAATATTGATTTAGAGAAGAGAGAAAAGTTGTAAAAACCTTACAGTTCAACTTTCGAAAATTACTGACTTTTTGAATAATGGGGGTGAGCTATTGTTTTAAGTGTCCGAATTGTTGATTAAAAGAATCTTAAACCGGATTAAAAAACAATCAGCTTAGCAAAGATACTAAGCTGATTGTAAAGAATTTATTTTTTAACAAACTTAAAAGTTTTGCCTGAAGATGAATCCGCAAGCTGAATCAAATAAGTTCCTGCCGACAAATCAGCAGTTTCAATGAATACTAAGTTTGCTCCTTCCTGAGCGTTAACAGGAATTGATCGGATTACTTTTCCTGTTAAATCAGTTAAAACAAATACCAATTCGTTGTTCCCTGTTTTAGAAGAGAAGCTGATTTGAATTTCATTATCTGCCGGATTCGGGAATAACTGAATGCTCTCAATTGTTCCAAAATCGGATAATCCCAAAACGATGTTATCAGACGGCGGACCTGCATAAATATTGATGTCATCCACATACACATTGTTTCCTCCTCCTGAAGTGAACTGGAATTTAAATCTGAAATCCGGGTTCCAGTATGTACTTGTAACATTGGTCATGTGAACAGTGATCCAATCAGCCTGAGCAGGAGTCCATGCTGAAGTTACCAGGTTACTTCCGGACATCGTCGTAGCCGTAAGTGTTCTTCTGATGTCCCATGACGATCCGCAGTTAGCAGTAAGAAGTACTTTTAATAAGTCATTGTTTGCAGAAGCTACTTTTCGGTAAGCATATCTGAAAGAGAATGTCACATTCGATGCTGAGGTGATAGAAGATAAATCAATCGCTCTTGACATGAACTCGTCGACCTGTCCGCTAGCTTCTCCGAAGTTTGCCAATTTCGCAGAATGCGTTCCTGTATGACCTGCAGTTGTTGTAACAGTCCACGCATTTCCACCCGGATTGTCAATAAACCAATCAGGGCTTGTCAGGTTTGTCAGGCTTTCAAATCCTTCGTAAAAAGGAAGTCCGGTAGGAGAAGCAAGAACAGTGATGTAACCTGCAATATCAGAAGTGCTGTTGTTGCTTCCGTCTGTAGCAACCAGTTTCACTGGGTATGTTCCCGGAGTATTATAAGTGATCGTTGGATTTTGAGAAGATGAACTTGCCGGAGTACCTCCCGTGAAAGTCCAGTTCCATCCGGTTGCAATGTTAAATGATTCATCCGTAAATTGAATGCTTTCTCCCTGGCAAACCACTCGTTTTGGAGCACTGAATTTTGCCGTACATAAGGTTGGTGCTGTATTCGCTCCTACCGCAGTCAGATTGGCAGTAGAAATTACATTGGCTCTTCCTGTAGAAGATTGAGTAATCGCAGTTCTCATACGATCCACTTGTCCGATCGTGAACATTTTGGAACAATAGGAATAATCCATGTAGTTTTCAACGTTGTCAATCTGATCAAATCCCCAATAAGCGTTGTCTGTACTGCACGTGTTTGCAGTTAAAGCGCAGGAAGTAGATCCTTTGGTAGCGGGAGTGTCATTCACACCGTCACTTCCACAGCTAACTCCCGGGTCGTTTGTTCCGCCCCAAACGTGAGACAGGTTTAACCAGTGTCCTACTTCATGAGTCAATGTACGGCTTGAGTTCAGGCTGGAAGTACCGATGTCTCCGACATACGTGC
>NZ_JASLCN010000246.1 GCF_030151805.1 Fluviicola sp. | reverse complement strand
TGGAACATGTCCGAGGGCATTGATTACCACTTCATTCAATGCAGCAAGTCCGCTTTTTTCATCGGCCTGCAACTCGTTTAATGTATTGGCTTTATTTTTCCAGGATTCCTCCGGCCAGAAAATACGTCCTTGTTCCAAATCCTCGGCAAAATCACGAATGATGTTTGTTTTTTGAAGAAACAATCCCATTTCATTACTCAGGTTTTTGTCAGAAAGTTTCACACTTGTCTCTAATTTTGAGGCAAGGAACAATCTGCTCAACCCAATTCCAACCAATCCGGCAACGTAATAGCAGTAATCGTCCCAGTCTTTATAACTTTCAACGTTTTCATGCGCATACTTGTTCATCCCGACTGCCATTTCATGGGTGATGTCCGTAATAACGGCTTTGTATTCCGGTCCAAGCTTTTGATATTCGCGAATTACTTTGTCAAAATGAAGCATTAAATCCTGATAGTCCTGGGTATCTCCAACATTTTCAAGAATAAATTCTTCTTTGTTTATGCGATCGGCAAACGTAAGCAACATCTCTTTCTTGACAGAATTGTCGATGTTCATGTCATCTTCAATGGTATCAAGGCCCCGTAAAATAAGGTAAAACAAACAGACAGGGTTTTTCAGCTCATCTGGCAATTGTTGAATGACAACTGCAAATGAACGCGAAACCTTTTTAAGTGCTTCGTAGCAATAACTTAAATCATCAGTGAAGTGGGACAAGTCTTTCAAGCGGTATTCTGAAGGTTTGAATTGTTTGAATTCTTTCTTCATTTTCAAAAGATAAACCAACTCAGACACATGAAAGGAATAATATGTTACCCTTCTAATCATTATTTTTCTTCAATTTGTAGGGCACAAACATACGTACATTTTATAGATCTGGACTAATTTTTTACGTTTAAAAACTAACTTTATAAGTCCTTATGCACGCACATTTTTTTTAAGGTAGTTCACTTTCTTCGGATCAAAAAGAAACAGGATCAACCCATTGACTACAATTCCGTTTCTTTTTTGACTTCTTCACTCACTATCAAACTCGTTGTATTCATTCTTTTCCGGAAACAGTACAAGATTTGAGAATGGATCCGTGTTCTAGGCATGATTTTAGGTTTCACCCTTTGGAGGACGATTTCACATTACATGACACATCTTACAATCTGTCTTTAGTTTCTCTTACTTTTTTCATTGCCAAAAAAGTAAGCAAAAAGGCTAGGCCTGTACTCGAAAACCTGTAAACTACGCCACATTACGCGAAAGCATTCAAAACTCGTCCGGCTAGAAGACGCCGGACTCAAACACCGAATGCTTTTTTCCGCTTCACTTGCTTGTTTACGACGGTTTTCAGCGTAATGGCCATTTTTACACCGTGTTCTAGAAATCATTCAGTTTTCCGAGCATTCAAATCGGTTCGAATTTCATTGGTTTTCAAGCTCAATTTTTTTTAAAATTTTTAAATGTATTCTTCATTTTCAAATTATTACGTAGTATTGAAGTAATAACATAACAAGAACTATTCGCAAAAGTGGTATTAAAATGAGTACACCAACAAGACATCATTATGTACCTAGAGTACACATTCGAAAGTTCAAAAAGGAATCCGGGTATTTTCTAATGTTGAAAGATAAAAATGAAGTGAAGAATCCTCGTTCAAGCGCAGATTTTTTTGTCCGGAATGAGTTGAATACACTCGGAGTTGAAGGTGGAAACAAAGATCACTCTACATTCGAAAATGAATTGTCTTTTAAATGGGATAATAAGTTCAACAACTTTAGCAGTGATATAATTAATAATCAAGACACTCCAGAAAAGATAAATCTAGAAACCTTATTGTTCTTCTTTGAGTATTCAATCATTGCCTACATGAGGAGATTGAAAATGGAATCTGAATTTAACAACGAATTCCTATCATTTAAAGATGTAATTCCAGATTTTCTTAAGGCATTTGATTCAAATAACATAGACTTCAGTAATTACTCCGACGATGTTATTGAAAAAGAAAAAACGCGCCTTCTAGATTTTGTCAATGAGTTAAACAAACTTGACAACATACAAAAATCAGTAAAGTATCCCGCATTGATTCCATCAGAAGCTAAAATATTATTGCCAGAAAATTGCCACTGCATAATCTATAAAGTTGATGAAGATTCATTTATTTTACCTGATTGCACTATCACAGCGAAGAAATCAAAAGAGACATTTGATTCGCACGGGATCACTACAAATAAAATCGAATTAATAGGTATACCCTTGACCCCTAGATTATACTTAGAAATTAGGAATAGCGATATTATAGGAACTAAAGAGAATACTGTATGTGTGCCAAAAACCTCAAAGATTGAAGAAATTAATAATCGTCTTTTTAGTACCGCATACTCTCAAGTTCTATTGAACAAACCTGAGCAGCTTGATGATTTGAAAAAGATATAGAGAATTACACATATAAAAGATAAGATCGAGTTAATCAAGTATACTCGAGAAAAAGCCCTTTCATATTTACAAACGGTTACTTAAAACAAGTTTTCCTATTAGTAGTCTCCCAAAATGCTCGAACTTTCTTTTATCCTCAAATTGTAGCTCGTAACCCAAACCTGCACAGCGTTTTTGTCTATCTTTAATTCCCCATTGGAAGACTCAAACGATTATGGATTTAAAAAACATACAAGCTGCTTTTGATTACCTGAAAGCAAACAACTTGCTGAACGCAAATTACCTGGAAGAATTGTTTATGATCGGAAAGCTGATTGAGGATGAATCTGTGAAAACGGAAGTGCTTGACTACATGACCCAATTTGCGGATAAGGGAACGTTGAAAGTATATCTCTCCAACACCAAAATTCCTCAGAACGGAAACCAGAAAGACCTGGTAAAAGCCTTGGTAACGATTGCGAAAAAATCGGAGACATTGGATATCGGGAAGATGTTCCGCCTGTTGACCAATGGTTTCCGGATTTCATTGATCAGTGGAATTGAAACCGACGGCGAAGAGGCTCCGGATGAAGCGTTGAGAATTTTCAAAGGAATTGTTTTGGGAAAAGAGCTTGCCCAGATTCCACGTTTCAACGGCATCAAGGAACTCACCATCTTTTCGGATGGTTTTGATGTAATCCCGGATGAAATCGGCGCGTTGACTTCGCTCGAAACACTTTCCATTGATCATTATGGAAGTCAGACTTTACCCGCTTCGTTTGCGAATCTGGTTCATTTAAAAGAATTGAAGCTCCATATTACAACGCTGACTGAGATTCCTGCTTTTATCCGGGAATTACCTTCGCTGACAGCTCTTAAAATAGAAGGATCGCATTACTCTTATTCTCCAACGCATTTCACGATTCCGGAATGGATCGGACAGCTTCCTGCATTGAAAAACCTGGAGCTGGCTTATATCCAGGAGGAAACACTTCCGGAGAACCTGTTTCCACCGCAATTGGAAGCCGTTTATTTTGCACAGATGAGCCACCTGAAATCCATTCCCGCTTCGATTGAGCAATGCAGCAATTTGAAGTCTTTTATTATTGCTACTTCGCCTCAGATTACGCAGCTTCCGGATGGAATGAAAAACCTGAAGGAATTGGAGGAACTCCGATTGATCAATATGAATGGTCTTACACAATTGGATGGAAACCTGGTGTATGCGCCACAAATCCGGGCACTTGAAATAAGTGGTTCCAACGCGGTGATCTCTGAACCCGAAAAAACGATCAATTTTTCTGAAGAACTCATCATCCGGAATGAAAGCTACCTGAAGTATGTGCTGGAAAATCCGGATTTGTTTCCTGAGATCAAAAAGCTCCGGATCTCGCAGATCAAGAAACAATCCGATTTCAGTGCCGGGATCGGCGGATTGAAAAAATTGGAACAGCTGGAGGTGATTTATAGCTCCGGGTTGGATGAATTGTTGAGTGATTTAGGAAACTGTCGTCACCTGGAAGAACTGGAATTCATGAATTCAGAACTGGAACGCTTTCCGGACTTAAAAGAGCTGGAGCTAAAAAAGATCACCTTGTGGAACTGCAAAAACTTGTTCGTTTCATTCGAAGCACTTCCGAAGAAAACCGATGAATTGCATCTTTTTAATGTCGGGATGCTTGATTTTGAAGCTTCTGTTTCAAAGTATATCGGGCGCTTCAAGCTGGAAAATACCGGCATCGTTCATTTTGACGCAATCGGAAAGCATGATTGTGTGCAGATTAAATTGTTCCCGGGATCGGCAAACACTATTGACGGCAAACCGGTCATTGAGCAGCTTCCGGACTTTTCTGCGATGAAAAACCTTGAATCTTTTGAGATTCACGGACGCATTGATCATATTGGAAATTGCTTTACCGGATTGACTGAATTGAAGCTTTTGCGGTTGGAAGGAATGGATTTCAGCACGGAGAAACACGCCCTTGTTTCGATTCCTTCGGATTTGCTCCGGGATTCCAACATTGAAACATTTCAACTAACCCATTACTCCGGTTCAAACCTGGATGCGATTTTGCTGGCCGGTAAAAAGCTCCGGTCCATTGAATTGCGTTCGATCCATCACATGAACTATTTGCCTGACCTGAGTCTTTTATCCCGATTGGAACACCTTGGAATTTCACATTGTGATGATTTTATTTCCCTGAAGAATCCACTTCCGGAGATCACATCTGTGACCATCGAATGGTGTAAAAACGCAACTATCGACTTGTATGAAGAACTGGCATCTAAAAAGTCACTTCGAAAAGTGCAGCTTCGTTATCTTGGAGACCGCTTCAATTATTTCCCGATAAAACTCGACTTCCTGGAAAGCCTGGAATTGCAAGCCATTCGAATACCAGAAGTTCCTGCAGCAATCGAAAACTTTCAACATCTGCATACATTAGGGCTGGATTCTTCCTCTATCAAAACATTACCGAAAGAAATGGCTTCACTCAGTAAGTTGAAACGAATGGCGATTGATGGTGTTTGGTTTGATGAGCTACCGTTGGAACTGGCGGCTCTCGACCTGGAAGAAGTGCGCATGTATTTTTCGAAGTTTGCCGGAAACAATATGAAACGGGAAAAATATGCGCTTTTAATCGGTGAGAATTGCCGGATCGTACGTGATTTTAGCACTGGTGAAAAAACAAACCGGATGAACGGGTATGATGAACGAACAAATGAGGCAAGGGAAGCGAGAAGAAAAATTCTTGGAAATTGAAGACCGGATCAATCCCATGTCTGTCAATCCCGATACGAAACACGCATCCTTCGTGTTTCACTCGATTTGACAAACGTGGAAACACATCATTAAGATTAAGAACGAGCCAGAGCAATGGAAGCAGCATTAATTTTAGCTAATTTCAATCTGAAATATTATTTAATCACAGCATTTTTGACCAATCCCTGATGGAACTAAACGAAGAAGCAAAACAAAAACTGGAAACAGCTTACAATCAAATCGAAATGCACCTGGAAGAAGGTGTCAGCTATTACTCAACTTATACCGTTACTACCTACGGAGCAGCAGGCGGCAGAGTTTTCTCCCTTGAAAATGACCTTCGGGTGTATCTTGATCATGAGAAACAGGAGCATCTCGATTTATTCAAAGTGACCAAATCATTTCCTGCATATACCATTGTAAAATATACCTTCATCAAAGGTTCGCCGGTAACCGTAGAAGCTTGCTCACCGGAAATGTTGTTGCATGAAATGAAACTCGAACTCAAGGCCCGGCAAATGCAGCATGCGGAAATACTTCGTGTTACAAACAGTCCGGCTGAAGGTTTATTGAACATCGAAACCCGGGTGAAATTCCTGAAAAACGGTAAAATGGACATCCTGGAAAAGGAGATCGGTTCAAACGGCTCAGTTAGTGAAGAACTGTATTCATGCATCGAAGATGAAATGCAAGCACTGTATCATGCATTGGATGGAAATCTCAAAAAAATGGTTGTTTCCATGACAAGTAACGAACTGATTGTGCAAACAACTCCCGCTATTCCCGGATTGACAGACGAAATCATTGAGCAAAAAGCTGATTTGAAATTAGACGCATCTAATTTGAAAGCCATTTACACCTTCCTCGAATCTCATGACGAAGCAAAAATAGCGAAAGGGCTTGAAGTCCTGGAAAACAATCCGGAATTCAAGGAACTGGCAGAAAAACGATACCTCAACTTCATTCGTGCACGATTGAATAATGTACATGCTGTTCTTGCTCAATTTCAGGAAGCAGCGTTGAGCAGATCAGAAGTGAGTACTTTAACCGGGAAGCATTTTGCAAAAGATTTCATCTCTTTCTCCTATTTCGACGACAGTGAATCGAAGTTGGCGGTAGATTTTATCGGCAGCATGGTCCGGAATGCAATCGACCTGGAAAGTTATGCTGATCAGGTAAACCAATTGTCTGATTTGAGTGAACTGATTGCTTTGTACGATAAATTCGCGGCACAGGCAAAGCATGCAATCACGGCAGAAGCTAAAATTCATCCCAAAGGCTGGTATTCAGAGATTTCAAAGCATTTGATCCAATTGAAACTAAAAAGAGTCCTTTTTGAAAAAACACAATTCGACGAAGCCAATCGCTCGTTGGTACTGAAGGAGTTTATCTTTTTCCTGAATATCCAATGCAAAACTTCCGTTTACCTGGACATTTTCCAATCTGACACACCAAAACTCACAGAAATGTTTTGGCAGACAAAGGCCGTTCCGGAATCAAGTTGGGGAGACGTAGTTCCCAAATTTCCGGATTCACCGTTGAAGTTTCAACGTTCGGCAAGCTATCGAATTGGTGATGAGGGTGATTGGGAAATGATTTCCAAACCCTGAGAAGATTCTCTTTGCTATTAAAAAAGCAAGCGCCGGCCTCTGTTGAAACCGGCGCTTTATAGATCCTTGAGCAAGAATCAGGTACATTGCATAATCTGAACCGCAAGCATGCAATCTTCACACGCAAACCCAAAGACTACCTGGTCACCGATACGTCCCGACCATTGACTTGCCTGGTTTTGGCCCACATAAAACATCATTTTATTGCAATCCGGGCAATCCGGAATTTCAGGTGATTGTACCCAATACGGCCTTCCGCCAAGCGTTGCAATGCGTTTATCTCCCTCTTTACTAACATTATTTGAAGCATACAAAAGATACTCCGGCTGATCATCATCCAAAGGTTCTGCAGATTCAGGATGGCAATCCGCCTCTTCCTCATCCATATCCGTTTCAAGACCTGGTTCGTCATACGTTCTGTATGTTCCTATAAATTCCCAAGGCTGTTCCGGAACGATCTTAAAAGCATTGTTGTTCAACCACGTATCACAACTCTCGCAATTGGAAGAGAAGAAATGATAGCTCCCGATTTTTTCCAGAACTGTTCCCTTAAAAGGAGCAAGCTTCGTGTAATCACAAGTCAGCAAAGACTGGATCTTGTTACTACAGGTTGCAACTTTTCCGTCCCTTACTGCAGTTTCGCTGTTTGTCAGAAGATTGATTCCCTCCGGCAAAGGACCGGAATCACTTTTAGCTTTGAAAAGATCATATTCTTCTTTCAGGTAACGGCGTTCAAAGCTTCCGTCTTCATGCAGAATCATGTGCAGTTCACGCGCCATCTCAATAACATCTCCGGAATCCCTGGCAAGTTCTGCAAGCTTTTCGAGTGCATATGGAGTATCCGCACCAAAAAGCAATCTGATTACTTCTTCCGGTGCATCTGCGTAATGCGTCAGGATGATATCCACTTCCTCATTTGTAGCGTTTCTTGCCAGGTTCCACCAGTTATCCATATTCGTACCGCTGATTTCTTCGATTATTTCCAGATCTGAAAGCAGGTCTTTTCTATAGAAATCCAGCAAGGAAGGACGATGAAGAATAATTTCACTCAACGTATTTTCTTCCGCCATCCCGTAAAAGTTATTGAGTAGATAATAAACCAGTGATTGCTGTTCGCCTTCCTTTAAATCACCCACCTGATACCACCCGATATCATTGTTTTCAAGGGCATATTTCTCCACATACCAGGTTTCCTGTGAAGGATCTTTGATGGCTTTGTTCTCTGACATAAATTCTTTTTCTTTTAAATAAAAGCGCTGGTTTTATTCAGCAGTTAACGAATATAACGATTAAGATGACCGGCATCAATTTATTTAAGCAGGTTTTTATTATTAGTATTTTCAGGAAGAGAATTCCCGTGAATGATCAAAATATCTTTCTTTTCAAAAACTCTGAACCAGTGACTTTTACCGTTTGAGTTAAGTTTTTTTGGGATTTTTTCGGTGAAATTGGCACAGGTCTTGCTTCAGCATCAGTATATTTATTTGAAACAAACAAAAATTGATTATGAAAAAGCTCATTTTATTCGTATTCCTGACTTCAGGAACATTGTTCGGGCAAGTAGAGAACACTTCAAAACCTACAGTTCATGTAAATGGAACTTCAAAAGTTACCATCGTTCCCGATATGACAGAGCTGAACATTCACCTTTCATCCGTGAAAATGAACATGGCAGATGCAACAAAGGCAATCGGTGAACAAACACAGCAATTTTTGAAGATTCTGAAACAACTCGGATTCCAGGAATCAGACGTGAAGACAACCAACTATTCTGCGTCCAAAAACAGAGTTTATCGTCAGAATGGTGCGATTGACAGCGGTTATGTGGTTTCCCAGAACCTGACAGTTAAATTCGCATACAACCAGGCAACTTTGCAAAAAATCGCAGCACGTTTCTCTGAAGCAAAAGATCCGATAGATTTCAACATCGGTTTCTATCTTTCTGATGCTTTACGTGAAAAAACAGAGGCTGAACTTCAGACTAAAGCTGTAGCTGATGCACGCAAAAAAGCGACAAACCTTTCAACTGCAGCAGGTGTAAAAGTAGGAGCAGTGAAGTCTATCATTTACGGAAATGAAAGTTATGCACCTCCGGCTTACTACAAATCTGCAGATATGCGCATGTATGCAGAAGGTGGACTTTCAGATGGTTTGGATTTACGCTTTGCTCCACAGGAAACTGAAATCCAGGAGTCTGTGACAGTGATTTGGTTTATTGACTAAGAAAAGATTCAATACATAAAACAAGAGAAGAAGGATAATTGCGATGGCAGTTGTCCTTTTTCTTTTTAGCGTATGTTTATAAGACATCTTTGAGATTTTGCAAGCAGTGGGTATCATTTTCCCGCAGATTTACGCAGATAGTATGTAAATCAAATCTGCGCTCCGACATAGCTGGAGTCTCTATCATCTGCGTAACTAAAAAAAATCACCTAAACTCCAGGGAAAAGCCTTATTTTATTCAATTGGAATCCTTTTTCAATCAACCAACTCAATTCCTTTTTCCCGGTAAATTGCCGGATCATTCACTACCAAATCCGGATTTCCATAGATATGTAAGATTTTTAAGCTTGGCAATTCCGCCAAAAAAGCCGGCAATTCTGTTAATTGATTATTGCTTACATCCAGTTCTTCCAATTTACCAAGTTTTTGAATACTTGCCGGAATCTGCTTGATTTGATTGCCTGACACTACCAGAATCCGCAGTTCCTGCAGCTTTTCTATCAGCGGGGAAAGTTCTTCCAGGTTACAGGATAAATAGAGCTCACGTAAATGTGATAATTCAAAGAATCCATCAGGCAAAACGCTCACTTCATTTTCCCAAAATTGAAGTTTTTGCAGTTTTTTATAGCGCAAAAGCTCAGGAAAAAATGCGGCCTCCGGAAATCCACCCAAATCCAATGCAGTCACTTCCTCTACTCCGGATAATGCAGCCGGAATTAAGTCTTCCTGCTCGTTCATGAGCACTATTTTATGCGCCAACGAACCATCCCGGACGGCTTTGAATTCAGAATCAGAGCTCGCCGCATAGGTCATTTTCCAAATGGATTCGAACAGATCAATGATCTGTTTAATACCCGCAGAATGGCTTCCATGAAGCAAAGCCTCCTCAATTTCCAGGGGATTTGTGCTTTGTAATTGCTTCTTTAATTCTGCTTCGGTCATGAGTAGGTATTTTAAAGACCAAAATAGCTTATTTATTGAAATCAACAACTATTTGTATCTTTCCATATTAACCTTTAGTTCTTTACATTTGAAAAACAAAATTCATAAATGAAAAAGATCATTCCTTTTATTGGAATTATAATCATTGGATTATCTTGTAAACGAGAGAAAATACATTGTATACGCCCCTATACTCAAAAAGAGCTCAGATTCATATCGGATTTCAGCATAAAGGGATTTAAAGTTGAGTTGAACCGGTTTAACTATAGTTATTCAGGAGACAGCCTGGAAGTTTGCGCCAGATATTTAACGGACTTATATACTATCCGAATTGAAAATGAACCAATGACTGGAATCCAGAATATTGATTCTATGCAAGCAAAAGCAAGACAAATAGCATCTGAATTTTATGGGGAAATCATTGAAGATTCAATATTGGTGCAAACTGCTAAGATTGTTGTTCATATTTCAACAAAAATTCTTGAGAAGAAACTCGATCCAAAGAATTCCAAATCGCCTGCTTATGAAGATGCATCTTCCTATTCCGCGACATTTAGAAAAAAAGATTTAGAAAGCTACTGTGGGTTTCGCATTACAGAGCACAAGAATAAAATCATTCGGGAAAAAGTAGAAAAAACAACTAATCTTCCTCTATTTTCTGAAAGTAAAAGGAATTCTTCTTTATAAAGTAAAGAGAAGGAACTTAAAAATTCCTCCTCAAAACCATTAATTAGTGATTATTCACAATAGTATTCATCGCCTTTACCACTTGATTCAGTGTTTTTTACGAAGGATTTATCCTTTCCTCTTTTCAAGAAATTCCAACCAAATTCACCACATGGGAATTTTATTGTATAGATCGTCTTTCCAGATGTAGATGAAACTCGCTGGGAAACCAAAGTTCCTTTTTCAAGTTCTTTTAATGCATCAAATGTTCCTTTATTCCATTTCGTATATGCATGGTAATTGTATTTATCCTGAGCCTCTTTTCTCTTTACAGGATCTTTTATGTAGCCATACTTGAGCATTTGGTCTCCATCAACATTTACTTCTCCATATACATCAACACCAGGAATCATTCGTTCATCACCATCCGCAAAAGGATCAGCTTTAGCTAATTTTTCCGATAATGAGCAGTCTTCAGGACTTATTGCATACAGCGTATAATCCTGATCAACACCCAATTGAACTCTCTTAATATCCTTACCTTTATCACAAATTGTAATATCACTAGCATCAGCCGCTGAAAGGTGAACAACTTTTTCAATTCGTTTTGGGTCAATACCTGCTTCTATCAATCCCTCAATAAACCCTTCAGCATACGCAGCACCCATACTATGAGTTATGATTTTAATTGTTTCTTCATCCCCAGCTTTCTCTAAATACTCTTTGATTGCTGCAGCTGATTCAAGTGCGACAGCTTTTCCAATTGCCTGTCTTTCCCATGCCATTGACAATCCAAATTCACTATGAGATCCATCAAGAAATATGTGTTTACTATCCCCACCAAAATACTCCTGAGCAGCGTCTCTAAATTCAGAAGTCCAGTATTCTTTTCCGGGAATAGATTTTTGATTCTCTGAAGCTACACTTCCACCAGTAAATCCATTTACAAAAATAATCAGGTTTCCATCCGGGTCTTTCGCAGCAATTGGAGCATTTCCAGCATAACAATATGGAGTCATGGATGGATATATCGCTTTCAACGGGTCTAACGATAGCCAACGCCCCAAACGTGGATCATATTGTCTTTCTCCAAAATCATAACTATTTCCGGTTCCTTTAGTTTCCGGATCAGATTCTTTTCCGGTATACCCATAACGATAATTCCCGAAGTTTGTACTTCTTCCAGGCATCTGCATCCCAAACGGGTAGTAATCGCTGCTCATCATCAATGTTGCTTCATAAATATGATCCTCTCCCAATTCCAGTTGATCGACCCAATAGGTTACAGTACTGCTACTCACTTGTGAGATGGTGACAGTAGTACTTGCAGAAGTGGCTGTAAACAAGATTGTATTTTGCTGTGTATTGAGTAACGTTGTGGTACCCGCGACACCCGTGATCGCTATCCGTAAATCCGGTCCGCTACCTCTATCAGCTCTAACTCTCAGGATATATCGTTTGCCAACATTCAAGCCCGTAAACGTTTTGGATGTACTGCTCCCGGATGCACTTGGAGCAATCCGCAGATAACCACCAGAAACGTCTACAGTTGCGCTAACTCCAGACCAGCCTGTAGCATCGCCATCAACTCCGCAAAATCTTTTCCATTTTCCTTCCTTTGGCAAGTTCATCCACTAATTTATCCAGGTAGCGTGCTTGTTTGGTAAGCGGATTCTCGATTTCCTCTATGCGGTAACCACAAATCATTCCCGTTATGAATTCAGCATTCGGATGCAGAGTCGCCTGTTCAAAAAATGATTGAAAAGTAACTTTCTGATCAATGAGCTCTTGCAGTTTGATTGCATCAAATCCGGTAAGCCATTGGATGACCTGTTTCAGTTCTTCCTCTGTTCTGCCCTTCTTTTCAACTTTCGTGACATAATGCGGATAAACAGAAGCGAAGGTCATTTTCGCAATGCGCTCGTCGTGTGCGGGTGATGTGCTCATATCTGATTCTAATTTCCCGAATTTAAGGAATTGCGGTAAACTTTTCAAATCCGGAAACCAAGCCGGGAAATTTTACGCAAGAGTTTAAAAAACGAACGCCCGCTGTTACACGGGCGTTCTGATTATCAATAATGAATCTCTCCGATTTATTTTTTCAAAATCATGAGTTTTTCAGTGTAAACCTGGTTTCCTGCTCTCACTTCAACCATGATGAATCCATCTGAAACGGAGGCAGGGAGCTGAACTGTCAGCTCATTTGCTGCATCCAATCGGTTGTAAACCGAGTTTCCGATTACTTTTCCATCCATCGATTTCAATGTAACATTCACATCTCCTTCAAAGGAATCTTTGAATTTCAACTGGAACTGGTTGTTTGTCGGATTCGGATACAATTCCAACTGTTGTGCAGCTGCTATTCCTTCTCCGTTTACCGCAGATTTAATTCCGATCAACGGGTAGCAATCCGTGTAGAAGAATTCTTCACAGTATTTCTCCTCACATTTCTCTCCTGTATTCAAGGATCCGATGACTACCATGCAGATCGTATAACTCTGATTTACCTGGAACTGGTAGATGAAATTCTGTCCGGATGCCACTTCGATATCGTTAACGATCCATCTGATTTCATCCACATTCACGCAAGGAGAACCTGAGAAACCGCTGAAAACGAATTCACAGCTACCGATTTTAGTCATCGTGTAAGTAGGCTGCAGCTTGCAATCACATCTGCCGGCACATTTCACATCTACTTTATCACAGAATTTATCTTCACAGATAACGTCTCCTTTCTCATTGCGAACAACTACTGTCAAGCATACTTCGTAGCTGCCCGGTGAACTGTAAACATGTCCTGCATTCTGACCCATCGAAGTTGTTCCGTCACCGAAACTCCAGTAATACTCCACGAATTGCAGACAATTTGGTCCTCCTGAGAATCCTTCAAAATTGTAGATACACTCTTTCTCGTCTACTGTGTATTCGAATTTCGGAGCCAATTTGCAATCACATTTCCCTTCGCATTTTACGTCAATTTCCTTGCAAACCGTTTTCTGACAAAGGATTTTCCCTTTATTGTCACGAACGATTACCGTCAGACAAATATTGTGAAGTCCTGCTGTAGTGAAGATATGATTCGGGAATTGCCCTGTCGCAGTAGTTCCGTCACCAAAATCCCAATGGTATTCTACGTTTTGCAAGCAGCTTGGTCCTCCGTGGGATGCTTCAAAAGAATACAGACATTCTTTTTCATCTACTACGTATTTAAATTTCGGTTTCAACACACAATTACAAGGAGGAGCGCAATTGGTCTCAATTGTCTGACAAATTGTTTGGATACATTCCTGGTTGTTTGCCATTGCGGTCACAGTCAAACAAACAGTGTGCGCACCCGCAGTCGGGAAAGTATATGTTACTGCGCTTCCGCTTGCAGGAACTCCGTCAAAAGTCCAGTCATACGTTACATTTTGCAGACAAGAACTTCCGCCGTGCATTCCATCAAATGTAACCAGGCATGTATTACTGTTGATGCCATAATTGAATGACGGATTCAAGGTACAGGTGCAGGTATTGCATACCTCCGTCACTACAAATGTAGACGTTGAAGTACAACCCGTTGTGACATCTGTAACTGTTAACGTAACTGTTCCCGGTAAAGACGTCCAGATAACATCCACATTCGGTTGATTATTCAATCCGGCAATTCCACCACCTGAAACGGACCACAACGCTGTTTGTCCTGCTTGCAGATTCGATGCATAATTCCCCATTGGGTTTGTTGCCAAACAAATTGTCGGAGATCCTGAAATTGTTGAAGAAGCTCCAACCTGAACTGTTACTGAAAGCGTTGTTCCGCCTCCGCTCACTGTAACCGTATAGGTTCCGGGAGCAGAAAAAGTATGCGACGGATTTTGCAAGGTTGATGTATTTGATGCTCCGGATCCCGGATCACCGAAATTCCAGATGAAAGTAGCCGAACAAATATTCGTAGTGAATGAATATTGCGAACAGTTGATGCGCGTAGCTCCGATTGTATTTGAGAATGCCGTGTTTCCTGTTGCATCGATAAAATTAGGCATACTGTGCGACAATGTCGTCTGCATATTCGGTCCTGTCGGTGAATACAAACACAAATTCGGATTGGCTACTGTGCTTCTTATATTCGGTTGATGAACTACCTGAACATATGTTGTTCCGCTTGACAGATACAATTTATTATCCGGTCCAAGCTGCATTTCACAAGCATAAGAAGCTGAGTTTGACACAACGATTCCGGATGTTGCAGGAGACGAAGCTGTCAAGTCATACTGATACAAGTTACTACCACTCCATCCACTGCAATAAATCAGTTTGGAATAAGGACTGAAAGAGAACCCGTAGGTTAAATAATTATTCAAGATCAACTGATTAGTAAGTGCTCCGGTAAAAATATTGAAATCGAATACCGCCAATCCTGTTGTTTCCGTCGAACCATTGGTTCCTGATCCGACAGCCAGTTTCTTTCCGTTTGGTGATACTTCCAAAGCTTGCTGAGAAGTATTAAACGGACATAATGTTTCCGAATGGAATGCTAATCCGCTTGCAGTCAAACTAAAAATAGTAATGTAATACTGACTTCCCTTTTTGCAGGTTGTAATGATCCAATAACCGTTACATGATTTTGCAGCGGTAATTCCTTCACCTCCCAATACGGCTCCATCGTTACCCAACATGTAACCCAAAGCAGCTGGTGGTGCAATCGGAACGTTCCAACTAGCAGTTGTTGTGGCCAAACCTGCATTCACCTGGATGATGTTGTATCTGAATCCGTCGTCTCCGGGAACAGTAGTTGCCATACCTGCAGCATAAGCCCCTCCATCTCTTGTGAAAAGGTAATATTCGTTCGCATTTCCTGGATTCGGAACAATCAACGCACCGCGGTGAGCAGAAAGGTCTGATTTCAGCAGGTTACTCGAATTGATTGCAACATGGTTCGCATCCCACACTTTACTTCCGTTCGTATAAAACAACAAATCGTTTGTTGTTGTACTTTGTACGGCACATGCTTCATCAATGTAATTGCCATGCATGAAAGATTGATTGTTATAAACAGGTGCTCCGGTACTGAAATTCATTCCTCCCATCTGGCCATAATACCAGATTCCCTGATCTTTATTCAGCGGATCACACGGAGAAACAAAAACCATTCGCGTAGAGGATACTGAGTTTGTTCCGTTATTGATCGTCAACACGACATTTGCCGGCTGATAAGCTCCGGTATATGTATGTGAAGTGGTTACTCCGGTACCGGTTGTACCATCACCGAAATCCCACGTATAAGTTGCTCCCGGACTTGGAATAGCTGTGAAAGTAACTGCAGTATTCTTGCATGGATTGTAATTACTTGCCGTAAAATCTGAAAGAAGGCCTCCTGTACAACTTACTCCTGTATATGTTAAGTTACTTGAACTAACCAGGTTGGCACGGAACATGTTGATTTGCGCCAGAATCCGGTCGTTCTGACCATTGGTAAAGCCTGTCATACAACCTTCAGAAACATAATCCATGTAATTGTGAATATCATCCGGTAGGTCCGGAGTTTCATTGCAGGTATTCCATGTACTGGACGGACAACCGGAATTCGGAGCATTTACAGGTGGTGTATCACATACTTTATCTCCTCCTGTTGCACAATCCGAAGCATTCATTCCCTGGCAACCACCATTAAACGTATGGTAAAGTCCAAGGTAATGCCCTACTTCGTGAACCAGGATTTTACCAAACTGGCTATAGGAAGCCAAAGTTGTACAAGAACAGGTCGCAACATCTCCAAATGCATCATGCGACATGACAATTCCGTCTGTAGTGCTCACTGCAAATTCAGGCAGCATGGAATAACCCAATATTTTTTGTCCCGGAGGCAAGGTACTGGATGTAATTCCTTTCACTACCCAGATTTTCAAATACTGATCCGCAGGCAAGGTGCTTCCGATAGCTGTTAATGCAGCTTGCTGACTCACGTTATGATTCGTCAGGACTGAACTTCCGTAATGAAAAATCCCCGGAGTAGTACTTGTAATTCCGGATGGAGTGCTTATAGAAGTCAGGTTTTGTGTTCCTTTCTTGGTAGCCAGACAAAACTGAATTCCATATGGATCAAAGTAATCGTTCAAGGCATCAATCTGGCTGGTTACCTGAAGATCCGTGATGTTTTCCGGTCCATACTCATGAACTACATAAACAACTACGGGAATAATCAGATTGGCACTCAGGCTTTTTTCAGTGCCTGTTCCTTGATTTTTGTATTTTTCCCGAATAAAATTGTTGATCAAAAAGTCCCGCTCATTCATCCGGTTCAGTAGATCCGGATTTTTCTTGATCTGATCGAGCATCATTTCATCAAAATAACAAGGAGTTTTGGCACGGCTTTCCACCTGCTGTCCGTAAGCAAATACCATGTTCATGGCAAGCAATACAGACAAACAAACCCTCCTGAACAGTGGTTTTTTCATGTTTGCTGTTTTAATTGTTTCTAATTCAGTTTCTCTACCGCACAGAATCAATGAATTCAAAACCTAAGCATAACAAAATCAACCCCTTAGCACAGCAAGGAAGAAACATGGATGAATGTGTTCTTTGTATTGGAATTTAAGAGTGTTATCGCTTCTGCGTAAACTTTATTCATAAATAGTGATTGGTACGAGCAGGACAATAATAGATAAAATCTTTTATACCTGTATCAAAATCACCAAAATAAAACAGCTGAAGGATAATCTTCAGCTGTTTTCCTTCTTTAAAAAAGCGATTGTTTTATTTTTCAATTAATCCGTGGGTATCGTCGATAATATACTCAGGAACACTATCTGAATCCATTGCTTTGCTAAGCCGATCAAACTCAGCTTTTATACTGTCCAGCTTACTTTGACTGCTCCTATTTTCATCTATTTCGTTCCTGACTTGTCTTTCTCTTTCAGCATTATCACAAGATGAAAGAAAAAACAAGAAGAGAACACAAATTAATTTTTTCATTGTTTGATTTTTTCAACCTTTGGGATAACTATCACCCTCAACACCTTTTCTGTTTGGTAACTGCATCCTAAATGGATAGATAGTAATACAATTTTACATCTACAGTGACTAAATATTTGTTATTTGCTACCGAATTGATAAGTAAAATCTTTCATGAAACGAAAATCCCGGACATTTCCCAGTGTATCAAAATACACGTGATTCGTTTGATATCTAACACTTGATCCATAATTAACAGGGACTAATCGTTTACCATGAAACATATATAAACTATCTAAAATTCCTCTGTTGTCAAAATCTAAATCCTGAGATAGGATATAAACTCCTTCATTTCCACTTGGTTTGATTTGTTGAACTCGGATATTGGAAATTACCCCATTTGTCCATTTCACAATTT